>QIHU01000766.1 GCA_003231035.1 Acidobacteriota bacterium | reverse complement strand
AACCGCACTTCGCCGCCGGAACCGAAGCGATCGCGCGGGCGATCGCTTCGTGCCCCGGCTTCACCGTCCTGGGCGGCGGTGAGACGGTCGCCGCCGCCAAAGCGGCGGGGGTCGCGGACCAAGTCGGTCACGTCTCAACCGGCGGCGGCGCCTCGCTCGAACTGCTCGCCGGCAAGGCGCTACCCGGTGTCGTCGCCCTGCACGATCCAGCCATCCCAGCGCCGGCAGGTGCCAACCAATGATCGAACCACGGACCCCCAAGGAAGGGCCAATGAGGATGCGACGACAGCCGGTGGTGGCCGGAAACTGGAAGATGCACAAGCTTCGACGCGAGGCCCAGGAGTTCTGCCAAGAACTGCTCGCCAATCTCGACGAAGAGCCGCAAGCGAGCATCATCCTCTACCCCTCCTTCCCACTCCTGACCGATATGGCGGCGGCGCTCGACGACCCGAGAGTCTCCCTCGGCGGGCAAGATCTTCACCCCGCCGACTCGGGAGCGCACACCGGCGACGTCTCTGGCCCACAATTGATTGACGCCGGTTGCTCCTGGGTTTTGTGCGGCCACAGCGAGCGTCGAGCCGACCACGCGGAGAGCGATGCGCTGGTGGGCCGCAAAGCGGAAGCGGCCCTGCAACACGGCCTCACGCCGATGATCTGCGTCGGAGAAACCGCCGCTCAACGAGAAGCCGGCCAGACCTTCAAAGTCCTGGAGCGACAGCTTTCCGCGGTTTTTTCCCAGGAATTCGGCGAGTTTACGCTCGCCTATGAACCCGTTTGGGCCATCGGCAGTGGCCTCAGCGCCACCCCTGAATTGGCTCAAGAGGTCCACGCTTTTCTACGCCAGCGACTCGCCGAGCTGGTCGACCCCGAGCAGGCGAACTGGGTGTCGATCCTCTACGGAGGCTCGGTCAAACCCGAAAATGCCGCCGCCTTGATCGCCCAACCCGACATCGACGGTTTCCTAATTGGTGGCGCTAGCCTTGACCCAGACAAATTCCTAGCTATTATCCGTCTGGCCGCAGCCGCGGCTTGAACGGCTCCACGCGGAGGTTTCCAACATGCAGATCCTACTTTTCTCCATCTACCTGATCCACGTCCTGGTCAGCTTGTTCCTCATCCTTGTGGTGCTCCTGCAACAAGGTAAGGGAGCGGACCTGGCGGTGTTCGGCGGCGGCTCCACGCAAGCGGCGTTCGGCGCCCGCAGTGCGACCACCTTGCTGCACAAGCTGACCGTGGGTGGGTTCATCATTTTCATCACTACGACCATCTCGATCGCAATCCTCCAAGATCACGTTGACAAAGGCTCGTCGATTGTCGGCGCGGCGGCGGCGGCGGCCGAGGTCGCGGCGGACGCCGTCGACGAGACCACGGACGCGGCCAGCGATGCCTCGCAAGAGGCCATGGACGACTCCGCCGCGGACCCCAACGCGACGCCAGGCGACCCCAACGCCGCGGAAAATACCGACAACGACACACCAGACGCCGCACCCGAAGAGGGCGGCGGCGATTCGTGACCGAGGCGCTGACAACGAATCGACGAACTGACGCGACACGGATCGCGAAAGTCATTTAGAATCAGTCCCTCGAAAATTCCCGCGCCGAAGTGGCGGAATTGGTAGACGCGCACGGTTGAGGGCCGTGTGGGGCAACCCGTGCCGGTTCGAGTCCGGCCTTCGGCACCATGTACTTCACCATGTATCTTTAGGGGCTTGTCACCATCCACTGACCAGCCTCGACAGCAACAGCACCCCGGAAAGGCGACACCGATGAGCGAGCCACAAACGCCCACCTCCGCCCAACCGGAAGCGGCCAAACCGACGGCCAAACCGGTCCGCAAGAAGGCACCCGCGCGCCCCCTCCCCAAACCCGAGGACGTACCCCGCTGGTTCGCCGGCGAGGAAGTACCGATCCTCGGAGCCCTCTTCGAGAAGCGCACCCTCAAGACCTTCGACGGACTGGTGATGCAGATCCGTAAGGACGAGCTCCTACCGCAGCACTGGCAGGTCATCACCAACCTCAAGGCGCCCCCCGAAGAAGAGTTTGAACTCCTCCCCGAGATCCGCCGACTCCGCGTTCGCTACAAGGATCAAGAGCTAGCCCGCCGCAGAATCGACGCCCTGCGCACCGGCTGGCATGGTCTACGCGGCAAGCGCCCCGGCCTGTGGGACGTCGGAGACCTCTTCGTCGCCATGCGACGCGTCTACGCCAGCGGCGAAACCTTCGACTTCTACGACCTCCTCACCGCCACGAGAGACGTCTGGAAAGACCTCACCCTCCCCTTCGGCCAACAGCAGCTAGACCTGCTCTGGAACGTGCTGGAGCTGGTGCGGGTGAAGACCAAGAAGTAGCTCCCCGCTCCGCAAAGATCGAAGCAAGAGCCGAGCAAAGCGAGGCGCGAGGCCCCACACACCCTCAAAAGGCTTGGTGGTCCCGCGGAGCGACCTAAGCCAGCGGGCACAGACCCAGCAAGGTGCACGGATCGGCCCGCGAAGGAAAGCGCCCGTGCGTGTCTGAGCCCGAAGGGCGAGTTGCGCGGGCGCCCGTAGCGGGCCGACACGGAGGGCAACCAACCGACCCCGCGGGCGCCCGGGAGCGCCGCGGGAACACCAAGCCGCCCCCCCTATCGAACGGTGACTTTCTCCACCACAATCGGCTCCTTCGGCACGTTCTGATGCCCGCCGACATTGCCGGTAGGCACAAGGGCGATCGCATCGACGACATCCATGCCTTCAGCAACTTCCGCGAACACCGCGTACCCCCAGCCACCGCCACGCGGGTGATTTAGTGACGCGTTGTCCTTGTGGTTGATGAAAAACTGGGAAGTCGCGGTATTCGGCCCCCCTGGAGGCCTCGCCATCGAGAGAGTGCCACGGTTGTTGTCGAGACCGTTGTCCGCTTCGTTTTGGATCGGGGGTTGGGTTTGCTTTTGCTTCATGTCAGCGGTGAAGCCGCCGCCTTGGATGACGAACCCAGGCATGACACGGTGGAAGATCGTGCCCGTGAAGAAGCCAGAGTTGGCGTAGGCGAGAAAGTTCTCGACCGTCTTCGGGGCCTTCTCGGGCCATAGTTCGATTACGATGTCGCCTTTGGTGGTGTGGAATACGACTTGTGGGTTGCTCGCGACCTCGTCGGCGGCGGCACCGACTACCATGGCGAAGACGAGAAGCGGTACGCTCAATGTCATGGGAAATCTCCTGAAAACTACGGATGAAGGTCCGGGGCGGGACCGCTGATGCGCCGGGATCGTACCACGCACTTCGCCCATCCCAAGACGGGTCGAGACGCCTGGATAGGCGTTGTGCTGGCCGGCGGTGGCTCGCGGCGGATGGGGAGGGACAAGGCGTTGATCGAGGTCGACGGCCGCTCGCTGCTCGACCATGCCCTCGCCCGACTGGACGCGGTGTGCAGCGAGGTGGTGATCGCCGACGCCCAACGCCGCTACGTGCCCACGCGCACCTCGGTGGCCGACGGCCCCGGCGCCGGCCCAGCGGCCGCCATTCTCGGCGCCGCCGCCCGCTTCCCGGGCCAAACCTTGCTGGTGCTCGCCTGCGACCTACCGAACGTTCCGGCGGCCCTGCTGGCCAACCTCACCACCCACGGCGAAGACTGGGTTTTGCCCGGCTTTGGCAACCACCTCGAACCCTTGGTTGCTCTCTACCGTCCCGCCGCGCTAGCCGCCCTGCACCGCCGAGTCGCCACCGGCCAACTCGCCCTCCACCGGCTGGTGGAGGAAGATGGTTTCACCATCCACAAACTCGGCCACGAAGAGATCAGCCCATTCGGCGATCCTCGCCAGATATTCCACAACGTCAATCGGCCGCGAGACCTCGATACGCTCTAGCCGTTCCTTCTCAGTTCTCGGCTTCGTCCACGACGGAGTCCGCCACCGGGCCGGCCACTTCTGGATCCCCGACCTCCGGGTCGATCTGCCGTAGGAAATCGAAGCGGTAGATCCCGGTGCCATGACCGTCTGAGAAGACGATCGACAAGCCATAGTTGCCGACCGGCTCCAGACTCTCGAGATTCACCGGCGCCGAAGGCGGATGAAACTTGATCTCCACCACCGAATGGCCCTGGCACATCGCGCAAGGGCAGTAGCCGCGCAGGTAGTCATAGGGGTACTCGGCGACGTGCTCGTCGCTCCACGTCAACCGCAACCGCCGGCTCTCCGGCAAACGACGGGCTTCAACGAGGCGGGGTTTGTCCATGGCTCCTCTCCGATTCAGCGCCAAAGCGGCGGCCGAGATAGTAACATTCTCGAGCGTCAACTCACCCAATTCGTCGGTGGGGCCGCGCGCACCTTTCCTAGTTCTCTGTCCTGAAGACGGCCCTACCCACAGAGAAATCACTTCTCAGAGGACTCTTGCACCATGCGTAAACTAGCTTGCCTTGCTCTCCTTCTACTACCCGCGATCGCCGGAGCCCAAGAACGACGTTTCGAACTGACCCCCTTCGGCAGCTTTCGGTTCGACGGTAACATCGATCTCAGAAGCCGAATCATCAATCCCAACCTGGATATCGACGACAGTTTCGCCTACGGACTGATCCTAGACATCCCCCCTGACCTCCAACCTCCAACTAGAGATCCTGGCCCGCCCCGGGCGGCAAGCCGCCCTCCCACCCACCCTTTTGTTTATGGGGACCTCTCGCCGAGGTCCCCTCAACCGAAAAAACGTCGTTTTTCGGTTTTCACCCCTAAGGCGTCCGGCCTAGACGGCCGGGCTCGCCGGACGGCTCGCGCGCTCCGCTCAGCACCCGTGTAGTGCCCCGAGACGCGAAGCGGCGAGCCAACGGCCGTCCATAACGGACAGAAGCACCGAGAGTCGAGCGTAGCGAGACGCGAGGACGAAAACACACCCACCTAAGAGGTAGTCACTCCTGCGCAGTGGCCTAAGGCTGCGAGCACGGACCGTGGGAGGGCACGGATCGGCTCGCGCAGGAAAGCGGGCGTGATTGTCTGAGGGCCGCAGGCCCGAGTTGCGCGCCCGCCCTGAGCGAGCCGACACGTAGTGCACACATCGAGCCCGCAGCCGCCCGGCCACTGCGCGGGAGTGTCTACCTCGCCCCCTAGTCGTTGACCCGCCGAGACACCTTCAACCGATCCCCGTCCACCCCATGCCGCCGAAACCCCAACAAGTGAAAAATCTCCAACGCGAACCACCGAGCCACCCGACGATTCACCCGGTATGTGTCCGGCTCGCTGGGATGTCGCTGGACCCCCGGCAGCCAATGCACGATCCGATAGACCTTGGCCCGGCGCAGCACTCGCGAGAGGCGTAGCCAAAAAGAGCTGAACTCGCGAACGATGAAGAAGCCGTCTTCGCCCTGGGCCTGATAGAGCGGCATCAAGACCCGACCGTCCGCCGGGCTGCGCAACTCACCACCGCGGTCCCGGCCCAGGAGCTGGCCGGTGTGGACACGCTGGAAGTTGACGAAGCCGGGCTCCATGCGGAAACTATCGCCCAGTCCCACCGGGTGGCGATGGCGCAACTCGAGGAAGCGCGGCAAGCCGCGTGAGGATTCCGCCAGCCGCCCTTGGGATCGTTGGTAAATCGGCCCACGCCCGGCGGTTAGCAGGCCGGCCGAATCGAGGCAAATCCACACCGCCGCCTCGGCTCGATCGACCGAGGCGGGATCCTGATGCTGGCCGCTTTCAAAACCGAGCGTGATCAGCCCGCGATCTCCGAAGTAGGTGAGCATCGTGCCCTGGAGTTCCTCTTCGAGCCCTAAGACCATCGGCACCGGCAGCGGGCTAGCAAAGTCCCGACTCTTGAGCGTGTCGCTGATGATTCCGAAGGGCGAACCTCCGCCCGAAGTCGAGTGGAGATCCAAGATGAAAATCGGCCCGCGCGCCGCATCGATCGCCTCTTCGATCATCTCCAAGAGCTCTACTTCTTCGCGATCTTCCGCCACCAGCCCCTCGCGTAGCGCCCGTTCCCGCATGCTGGCGATGCGTTCGTCGGTCCAGCGCCGGTTGAGATCGCGAATCTGGAAGCGGCAGGACTGTTCCAGCGCCACCAGGTTACCGACGATGGCGACAAAGTCGCCACGAATCGCCTCGGTGTCTCCGCCCAGGCTCGCCAGAACCTGCTCGGCGCCACCCACTCCCGAAGGCTCGTTACCGTGGAGGCCACCGATGACGATGAGCATCGGACCTGGCTCGTCGCCGCGCACCCAGCCCAGGAGCCGTTGCCTCCGGGAGGTCGAAGACTCGCCCTGCGAGGGTGCTGCAATCATCGAAACGGCCATACCTTATTCATCCACTCCGGCGAGCAATAGTAGAGCAAGGATTGCCAACAAGAACCACGAGATCAGTTCCTATTCGGAATCGCTCGCCACCGAATCACCGCCAGCATGCAACCCCTGTTTTTCGCCCGCGGAGACTCGAACTTGTCTGTGGAGAGGCTTGCCTCTCAAGAACGACAAACCTCTGTCAAGAGGGTCGAGGATATCACTCTGAAGCCAGCGGCGCGACCCTGGGCAACCTTCTACAACGGTCGAGAAACCACGCAGGCGTTGACCCCACCGATTCCCATCGACAGTTTGCCGGCGAGGCCCTCGGGCAAGGCGCAGTCTTGGTCGAAAACAAACCGCTGGTGCACCCGCCCAATCTCCGGGTTCAGCTCTTCGCTCCGTAGCGGGGTGGGGAAAAGTTTGCCGCGCTCGAACCCGAGGTACTGTGCCATCAGCTCCCAGCCCCCCGCCGCGCTCATCCCGTGACCGAAAGTGCCCTTGCGCGCCGTGACCAGGACTTCCTCCGGCAAGACTCCCCGCATATTGTCGACCTCCAGATAATCACCCGGCGTCGCCGTGGCGTGGAGATCCCAGGTTCCAATGTCGGCCGCCCGCACCGCGGCGTTTTCGAGGGCGGACACGATCGCCTGGGTCGGACCCTCTTTGGACGGGGTGATGATGTGGTCGGCATCCGAACTCACTCCTACCCCCACTGGCTCCATCCCGAGGGGGCGGAAACCGCGCGCCGTCATGTGCTCCCAGTCACCCACGATCCAGATCGCCGCCCCGCCCGAAACGTGGGTCCCCTGCAAGCCGGAGAGCGGTTTGGAGACTTGACCATCGCCAGCCAGCACCCGGGCGGTGTAAAAGGCACCCACGGTGAGGGGATGCGGCGGGCCGTCGGTGGCCCCGATGACGACCGCCTTGGCTGCGCCGCGGTCGATCGCATCCATCGCCATCTTCAAGGTAACCCCAAAGGTCGAGCAGGCAGCGACCGGCGCGATCGTCATGCCGGTGATCAGGCCCAGCATGGAAATCTGCGACGCGGGAGTGTTGGGAATATTCCACAGCAGCTGGGTCGGGATCGACTTCCACGGCGGATCGGGAGCACCCCAATGCGTCTTCAACCGAGCGTGGCGGCGGCGCCTCTTCTTCATCAACGAGATCTTGCCCGCTTCGACCTCACCTTCGACCTTCAGCGCCTCGATCTCCTGAAATTCTTTCAAATACTCTTGGAGCCCTTCCGAGTGGGCCATCCAGTAGGCCCACCAGCGCTCTTCCGCCCCGTCCCGCTGTGCCTCCTCCGCCCGCGCCGGCTCGGGTGGGATGTCGACGTGCTCCTTGCGGGCCGCTTCGGGGTCAGCACTGTAGGCGGCCAGCGCCGCGTTGCGTTGTGGCTGCGCCCAGAATCGATTCCACGCCCGCTGGCCCCGGTAGAGCGCCAGGGCCGAGTCATAAATCGTCGTCAAGCTGCCCAAGCCCGTACCCACATAGACGTGCGCCAGTTCGCCAAGTGCGCGGAGTTCGGCTTCGATCCCAGGATTCTGCTCGAGGGACTGGATGAAGGCACCGATGGCGTAATGGGTCGAGGGGTCCATCTTGTCGACCAGCTGGGGAAAGCGACTGGGCTTGAACCGCTCGTCGACCCACCCCTTGTAGTCTTCAAATCTGAAGTCCGGAGCGCCCACCAGGAAAGGGGCGGGGCCGAAGCCATCAAACGGTGCCAACCAACTCCGCGACGAAGCGAGGTTCGCCGCGAAGCGCTCAACGTTCGGTGATTGAGGCGCGACGATGCCCCAACCGAAGATTCCGACTTTGCGCACGCTGAGGCCCTCCCGAAAGATCGAAGAGTCGCTGAAGGTCTCTCTCAAGAGACTCCAAGGAGCCTGCCGGCCTCACCGCTGGCAACCCATCAAGAAAACAAACGGGCAGTGGTGCAGCCGGTCTTTCAGCGACGGGTGCCGGTGATGTTACCCGAGTCGGAGGGCGCTTGCTCGCTCGGCGGCGGATCGAGCGTTCCTGCGGGAGTCCAAGGACCGCAACGCACCACCCGCCGAAGAGTCAACGCGGTGCCACGCAGAGTGCCGAAATGGCGAATGACTTCCTCACCGTACTGTGAACAGGTCGGCTCGAACCGGCAGCGAACCCCGGCGGTTCGCAGTCGCGGTGACAAGACGGCCTGGTAGAGATTGATCGCCACCAGAATCAACCGCGCGGTGGGCTGCTTGGGCGCGGGTATCCACCAGCCCTCCAGAAGAAGAAAGAGCACCACCGCGGCCACGCCCCACGGCCAACGCCGTTTGCGCACCGTGATCTCCTGCTGCTCAGACGATGTGCCTCGTTGACCACGGTTCATGGCGCCACCACAGTCCCTTGCGCCCGAACTGCCAGACCAAGATCAGCCAAAGAAGCTTCCGCCGCTTCGGCCCCCAGCCGCCAGGCCCAACAATGGTGAGTCGCGCGGCGGAATTCGGCCCGCGCCGATCCCCGGGCCACGCGATAACCATCCATACCCTTCAGCCGAGCACCCCTCGGTAGATCTCCCGGTACTGCTCGACGACCACATCTTGGCTGAAGCGTTCTAGAGCCTGCTGGCGAGCGCGTTCACCGAATTCGCGGTGGCGCTCCTTGTCGGTGAGGAGTTCGAGAGCCGCCCGCGCCATCCCATCCACATCGCCGACGGGCAGCAAGAATCCCGTCTCGCCGTGGGTTACCACCTCTGGCAACCCTCCCGCGGCGGCGCCGATCACCGGCACCTTACAAGCCAGCGCTTCGAGGGCCGAGAGACCGAACGACTCCGCATCGGAGGGCAACAGAAAGAGATCCCCGCCGACCAGCACTTCCTCCACCAACGGCAGGTTGCCGATGAAGGTGATCGAGTCGCAGATACCGAGCTCGCGGCAGCGCTTGTCGACCTTGGCCCGATCGGGTCCGTCGCCGACTAGCAGCAAGCGGCAGGGTAACTGCTGGAGGACCCGGTGGAAAGTCTCGATCACGTCGAGCACTCGCTTGACCGGACGGAAGTTGGAGATGTGAATCAGGGTCCGCTCCTCCTGCGAGGCCCACCGACGAGCCCCGGGGCGATCGGCGAACCGTTCGTAGCGCGCGGGATCGATGAAGTTGGGGACCACCTCGATCGGCTTGTCGACGGTGAAGGTCTCCCGCGTGGCCTTGAGCAACCAGTCGGAGACCGCGGTCACGGCATCGCTCTCGACGATGCCGAAGCGGGTCGTTTCTAGATAGTTCGGGTCGTTGCCGACCAGTGTGATGTCGGTGCCGTGCAGCGTCGTCACCACCGGCAACGGCGCCGGCGCCATGATCTGCCGCGCCAAGACCGCGGAGACCGCGTTGGGAACGGCGTAGTGCACATGCATCAGGTCGAGCTGCTGGTGGCGGGCCACCTCGACCATCGCCGTGGCCAGCGCCAACGAGTAGGGCGGATATTCGAACAAGGGATAGTGGGTGACTCCCACCTGGTGAAAATGCAGATTGGAGTACAGCTGCGGTCCCGGCGCCAAGTCCGAGTTGTCTAGATTGCCGCATAGCATCGACAAGCGCGAGGGCAAGGCATAGCTGATGATGTGCACTTCGTCACCGCCGGTCGCCAGCGCCATCGCCAACTCGGTGGCGACCACCCCAGAACCGCCGAACGTTGGGTAACAACTAATGCCAATTCTCACAGGACTCCTCCAGGAATCAAGGTCAAAGGGTCGCTGACCGCTGGCGGCAAGCGGCTCCAAAATGGTTCCCCGAAGGCCGATCCGATCAGGTTACCGAAGTGTCGCGCCCTACCCTCGATGGCGAGCCGAAACTCACGGGTCGCCACCTTGGTGACGGGAGCGTCGTGGACAATGCGGTCATCCTGATCTGCTTGGGGAAGGTAGAACTGCGATGGATAGCAGTCGAGCGCCGTCATCTTGGCTTTCCAGGTCGAACTGACATCGACGATGAATCGCGGTGAAAACGGATCGTGCTGCATGTAGGAAAAAACCGCCGCCGGGCGGTGGGGAGGTGGACCCTCGGCAGCACCGCGACTCGCCAGGCCAGAGTAGAAACAGGCCGCTTCCACCAAGCGGTGGCCTCGCCCGTGGTCCGGGTGTCGATCCGACGGCGCCGGCCCCAGAACCAACCGCGGGCACCACTGGCGCAGATGCGCGATCAGGGCATCTTCCTCCGCCTCGCCAGTGCGCAATGAACCGTCGCCGCAATCCAGGAAGGCGAGCGCGACGACACCGAGCGCCGCCGCGGCCTTTTCCGCCTCTAGCCGACGCTCGCGGGCCGTCCCGCGAGTACCGGCCTCGCCCGAGGTCAGATGAAGGATGCCAACCCGCTTACCCTGCGCGGCCAGCAGCGCCACCGTGCCACCGCACCCCAATTCGACATCGTCGGGGTGCGGACCAATAGCCAGTACATCTAACCTTGACACCGAGTCTTGCCCCTTGCCAATCGATGGCCGCGACGCGCCCGGTGCCACCAGCCCATGATTCAGTTGTTGACAGCGTCAGCGAGCGCCTTGGCTGGCTTGAACTTCGCCACCTTCTTGGCGGGAATCTCAATCGTCGCTCCCGTGGCGGGGTTACGCCCGGTGCGGGCGCTACGCTCTGAAACGGAGAAGGTTCCAAACCCCGGCAGGCTCAACCTCTCGCCAGCGACCAACATATCCTGGATCGCATCCAGGGTTGCTTCCACGACGGTTTCCACTTCGCCCTTGCCCATTCCGGTCCCTGAGATTACCGCCGCCGTGAGATCCTTCTTTCCAGCCATAGAGTCCTCCTTCTCGTCATCGTAAATTCTCGTCATCTTTCAAACGCGGGCCCCATTCTAAAGGGTCAAGAGGTGCAAAGTCCCCGGATTGAGATCCAGTTGTGCAAAAAGTTCTTCGCCGAAGCGATCGCCAAAGCGACCGAAAAGCGAGGCAGAGCAGAGCGTTCTCTCCTGGGGCTTGCCCAAAGGCAGTACCGCCTGACGCAATTTTTCAAGGCGCCCTAACCGAACCTCATCGCTGCGCGCAGCCGCCGCGGCTAGGCGAGAGGCGAAGTTGTCCAGCGCTCGTCGAACGCTATCTTGAGTCTTGTTCCAAGGCTTTTCGAGAGTCCCGTCGATCGCCAATACTTGCGGCGTCAACTCTTCGAACCGCTCCAGAAGTTGCTGGCGAAGCGCGCTTGTGGGATCGCTGCCCGCCGCCTCGGCGAGGCGACGTTCAAGATGCTTTCTCTCTCCGGTCAGCTCTTCCAAGGAGAGACCAAGCTCCGCCAACCAGCCGAGTTCTTTCTTCGTCAGTACCAATACCTGCGGGCGAAGCGCTGAGCACGGCGGGGCCACTTCGAGTACCGGATAGAGTGCCGCCGCTTGCGCCATGTAGGACATTTCGCCAGGTCCCAGAACCTGCAAGCTCGAACCCAAGACCGCATCTTGGATCGCCGGACGGGCCAGGGCACCCGGGCTCACGACGATCGGGTTGTCGTCCAGAATCTCCAGCAGATCGGCGAACGAGCCGCTGCGTGTACTACCGCGCAACCGCCAGTCACCCCCGTCCTGGTCGGTCCATTCAATGCGCCGACGCTGCCCTTGATCGAGCATGAACAGCGGCGAGACTTCCCGTTGCGGTCGCACCTGCGTCTTGTAGCCACGGCTCTGAATCCGCTCTGCGGCACTCGCCAGTGCCGCGCTGACCTCCACCCGGCGCTCGAGGGCACGCCGCAACCAAGGACGCTCGGCCGCCTTGAGCTGAGGGAGCAGGGCATCGAGCATCAACGGGCAGCGGCGCCCCAGCATGCGCACCATCAGCCGGCTAAAAGCCTCGCCAAAGCGCGCATCAGGGCGATACCAGCCACCGACTTCGCCCCACCAACTCCGCCACGCATCGTTGCGCGGCGCCGGCTCGCCTTCGAGCACCACGATCTCTTCAAGAGCCGTGGTGACCCCGTTTCCCAAACTACGCACACCGACCGGTGCCAGGGGATCTGGATCCTCTCCCAGATCGAAAGCGGTGGCTCCCGAGGAGGCTGACACCACCGCCCGCGCCACTTCGTCATAGTCATGGTCTTCCGTCGCCACCCAGTAGATCGCCACCGCCGGCTGCCCCGCGGCCTCCAGTTCAGCCGCCCAGCGGGCCGCGGCCACCGCCTTGGAGAGGCTGTAAAGCGGCCCACCGAAGAGACCCGGTTGCTGGCCGGTGACCACGACTTGGGTCGCCGGATCGGCAAGGCGTCGGGCCAGTTCGGTGGCGGCCGGATGGCCGTAGGCGGTGTTGGCGGCGGCCAGCGCGCGGGCCAGTTCACCGCGATCGGGAGCTGACCCCGAGGGGGTTGGTGGAAGTTGATCGTGAGGCTGCAAACGCAGCGGCGCCAAGAGGTCTCGGTCTCGACCCGCCAGGAAGGCGGCGGCCAAAGGAGGCAGGCGACCGGCAGCCAGCAGGTCTAGGGCCGGCGCAACGGCGGCTTCGACGGGTGAGCCTTCTACTTCTAGGGTCATGGCAGGGTGGTTCCTCGTTGGCCTCTTTCGAGAGATCAAGCGGGCTTGCGGGCGACGAGAATCAACCTCTCGCTCGCATCTTCGTAGCGTTCGAGCGCGAAATTACCGTAGCTCGCGATCACTTCCAAGCCGGCCCAGCGCATACCGATTGTCACTTCGTCTTGACTATAGACGCGCACGCTTTCCAAGTAAGTGCGGCTGCGACCGCCGGGCCGGGTGAGTTGGATCTTCTTGTTGACTCGCCGCGAAGTCTCATCGTACCAGCGCTCGATCTCGACCTGCCGACCACCGACCTGAGACGACTCCCGCGCCTTCAACGCGCTCAAGGTGCGCCCGGGGTTCATCAAGTCGATGATGAACCAACCTCCCGGAGCCAGCACTCGCGTCACCTCCTCAAGGACACGAAAATTCTCCCGTTCCGCCTCGAAATAGCCAAACGAGGTGAAGAAATTGAGCACCAGGTCAAAGCCACCGGTGGCGAAGGGCAAGGTTCGCATGTCACCGCGCGCCAAGGGGAGATCACCGCGCTGGCGCAGCAAACTCAAGGAGAGATCGATCCCCACGGCGCGATAGCCGCGCGTCCTCAAAGCGGCGGTGTGGCGCCCGGCGCCGCAAGCCAAATCGAGTACCGAAACGGGGGGCGGTCTCGGCAGCGCCCGTTCGACAAAGTCCACTTGCCGCTCGGCCTCGCCTTCGTCGCGGTGTGCATAGAGTTCGAGGTATTCATCCCCAAACCAGTCTTGGTACCAGGCCACGGGCGAGATCATAGCGCTACCTTGATTGACAAATCCATCGCCATTCGAGGGCCGAGTATGCTTGGAGGGTCATGAGTACCAAACTACGCCGCGCTCTCGGCGCGGGCTTCCTCCTCCACGCTCTCGCTGCCTTGTGGATCTGGATTCGTTGGGATCCGGGGCTGCGGGGAGCCTGGCTGGTATGGGTCGATCTACCGTGGTCGCTCCTTTGGGTCCAAGCCGCTGGCTGGAAGCTTCTGGCGCTGAGCCTGGTCCTCGGTGGCTGTTGGTGGGCCGTACTGAGCGCCGGGTTGACCTTCGCCATCGGCCGTTTGACCACCTCCAGTCGGTCAAAGGGCTAGAATCCACCTCCATGTTGAAGATCGGCAATCTGGTGGTGGACCCACCTCTGTTCTTGGCACCGATGGCCGGGCTGACCGACCGCCACTTTCGGTTGATCGTGCGTCGCCTCGGCGGGGTAGGCGTGGTCTCCATGGAGTTCGTCTCCGCTCGCGGCATCGTCGAGGGTGAACGGCTAGCTCAGCAGATCATGACCTTCACCCAAGAGGAGCGACCCTTAGCGATCCAGATCTACGGTTCGGACCCCGACACCATGGCCAAGGCGGCGCGCATCGTCGAGGCTAGCGGCGCCGATCTGTGCGACATCAATCTGGGGTGCCCCGCCAACAAGGTGCTCAAAGGTTGCCGCGGTGCCGCCTTGATGGGCGACTTGCCGCTCGCCGAGCGCATTCTCTCCAAGGTGCGAGCGGCAATCACGATGCCTTTGACGGTCAAGTTTCGCCTTGGTCTCGACGACCGTCGACGCACTTTTCTAGAGCTCGGCAAGCTCTGTGAGGCGATCGGCATCGACGCCGTCACTTTGCACGCCCGCACCGCCCGCCAGATGTACGGCGGCACCGCCGACTGGTCTCAGATCGCTCGACTCAAAAAAGAACTATCGATTCCCGTCATCGGCAATGGCGACGTCAACCGGCCGCAAGATGCCTTGGCGATGCTGGCAACGACCGAGTGTGACGGGGTGATGATCGGTCGCGGCGCCACCCGAAACCCGTGGATCTTTCGCCACATCGCGGCCTGCTTGCCAACCTCCGATGGCGAAGCGGAGGCCCATCGAAGGCCGCTGCCCGAACCGACCCTCGCCGAGCGCCAGGAGCTGATCCTCAGCCACTTCCAGACCGTGGCCGAGCACACCGAGACGAGTGCCACGCTGCACAAACTTCGTCTTTTTACCCGCTGGTACAGCTACGGCATCCCCCAGGGTGTGCACCTTCGCCGCCGGATCCCGGAGCTGCTAGAGGTGGACGACTTCTTCCGTGCCATCAAGAACCACTTCGCCCGAATCGCGCTGGAGGAGGCGGCATGAGCCACCCGTCCTCGGCAGCCGGCGAACACCACGCCGAACATCAACTTGAAGTCAACTCGGACACCGCCACCGTCGTCGCCGCCGCCAGGGAAGTTGCATCCGACTGGGGAGCGTGGTGGGAAGGGGAGGGCCAGGACGAGGGTGGCGACCTTGGCGACAACAGCGGCCGCCTGACCATCCCGATCCTCGCTGGCCTGCGCTACGGCCAAGCCTCCGGCCAGTTGAGTGTCGAACCGGCAAGGGCTGGGGGGATGCCCGCGGGCGTACGGGTGCGCTTCACCGTCGAAGAAGAGAGCTACACGCTCCAGAAAATATCGGTGGCGATTCTCCTTTGCGCCGCCTTCGGCTGTTTGATCGTCCTCTTCTGGCCTTTCTTTCCGGCTCTCGCTTCGTTGATCCCCCTGTCGCTCGTCCTCGGTCTCGCCGCTTGGTTCCTGGTCATCGCCAAACTCAGCAACAGCGGACCGCCTGAATTCCTGCAAGAAATCGCCGAGCGAGCGAGCCGCGGCGACGATGGTTGAAATACTCGCCTCGCCATTGCTGTTGTAGGTGTTGTAGGCTTGAGAGCGGTCGTGGCCATGGGGCAGTAGCTTCGGGGCAGCGGCCGTAGGGTTCTTTCAAAACTTGGGGGCGTACCGGCTTCGACGGGGAACATGCGAAGCGGAAGATGCGTGCCGAGCTCCGGGCTCGTAAAACCGGAACCTTACAACTGCCAACGATAACTTGGCTCTCGCGGCTTAATTTAGGCTGCGACGGCCCACCGCATGGTTCGATTCGTGACCCGCGGTGGGTTGTAACCCTTTAGCGAATCAAGGGAACTTGTTGGCCTCGTGCTAGTTCCTGATATTTACGAGGCTGGCCACCATGCCAGGATGCCTTTAGCCGAGGCATGGCGGCGAGACAAGGAAAAAAGGATACGCACGTAGAAGCTTCCGGGGAGCGTTTCTCGGACGTGGGTTCGATTCCCACCGCCTCCACCAACCCAATACCGACTCCTTGCACCGAGAGATCACACCGTGAGATCACCGCGCCCCTACGGTTGCGCGCGAGCAAAGGCTTGGCGGATGCTCTCCGAGTAGGGAGGGCGCAAGACTCCCTCCTCGGTGACGATCCCGGCGATCAGTTCGGCCGGAGTGACGTCAAAGGCGAGGTTGAATGCCTCGGTGCCGGCGGGAGCGACGCGCGTCCCGAAAACATCTGTCACTTCTTCGCCGTCGCGCTCTTCGATCGGAATATCGGCGCCGGTGGCCGTCTCGCGGTCGATGGTCGAGAGCGGCGCGGCGACGTAGAACGGTACGTCGTGACGCTGGGCCAACACCGCCACGGTATAGGTACCGATCTTGTTGGCGATGTCACCGTTGGCGGCAATGCGATCCGAACCGACGACGACGCCATCCACCAAGCCACGCGACATCAAAGCGCCGACGCTCGAATCGGTCACCAGCTTGAAAGGGATCTCCAGCCGTTGCAATTCCCAGCTGGTCAGTCGCGCCCCTTGCAACAGCGGCCGAGTTTCGTCCACCCACACCATGGCGACCCCGCCGCGCGCGAACGAGGCGGAGATCACCCCGATGGCGGTTCCGATTCCCGCCGTGGCCAAGGCTCCGGCGTTGCAGTGGGTAAGGACCCGCTGTTCGCCCTCGAAGAGGGCCGCACCGTGCTCACCCATTCGCCGGTTGGTCTCAATGTCCTCGGCGTGCACCACCTTGGCCCAGTCCAGGAGCGCCGCGCGCGCCGCCGCCGCTCCCGCCTCTCGATGGCGAGCAAAGAGCTCGCGACCGCGCTCGATCGCCCAGCGCAAGTTGACCGCCGTGGGCCGGGTTGAGAGCAATAGCTCGGCGACCTCGGCGAAGCGATCGGCGAGCTCTCCTTCAGCTGGAACCGGGGTCAGCCCGACCACCAAACCATAGGCCGCGGCCACTCCAATCGCGGGCGCGCCGCGTACTGATAAGCGGCGGATCGCCTCGGCCACCTCTTCCACCGTGTTGCAAGTGAGCCACTCCTCGCGGGTGGGCAACAACGTTTGGTCGAGCAGTTCGAGGGTATCGCCACGCCAGCGCAGCGGAGAGAAGGTTGCCGCCGAGTCCAGAGTGTCTGCCATGCCGCTTACTTTACGACAATGGCAGCGGCTCACCGCGTGCAGGCGGCGGCTCGATTTGAACTTTTCTCTTTTCACCCGAGCGCGAGGCGAGGATAATCACCTCGGGTTTTGATTCTTGTACCTACCGTTTCGTACCCGGAGCACCAAGGGAGTACCCGCCCATGAAAGGCAATCCAAAAGATTTTGGCTTCTCGACCCGCGCCATCCATGCCGGACAGCCGCCCGAGGCGACGACCGGCGCCGTGGCCGTGCCTATATTCCAAACCTCGACCTACGTCCATGACGAGTTCGGCCAACACAAGGGCTTCGAGTACGCCCGCGGCGAGAATCCGACCCGCGCGGCGCTCGAAGCGAACATCGCGGCGCTCGAAGGCGGGGTCGGCGCCACCGCCTACGCCTCCGGCATGGCGGCTATTTCGGCTCTGGTGACCCTCTTGCACTCCGGCGACCGGGTGATCGCTTCGCGCGACATGTACGGCGGCACCTTCCGCTACTTCTCGAAGATCCTCGACCGCTACGGGATCGACTTCACCTACGTCAACACCGCCGATCTGTCGGCCCTCGAAGCGGCGATGACCCCTGAGACCAAGATGGTCTATATCGAGACACCGACCAACCCGTTGATGGAAATCACCGATCTCGCCGGTGCCGCCAAGATCGCCCATGCCCACGGCGCCGTCTTGGCCGTGGACAACACCTTCTTGAGCCCCTACCTGCAACGCCCGCTAGAGCACGGCGCCGACTTGGTGGTCCACTCGGCGACCAAGTTCCTCAACGGCCACAGCGATAGCATGGGCGGCCTTCTGGTGGCCGCATCGCAGGAGCATCACGACTGGTTCGTCTTCGTGCAAAAGTCGGCGGGGGCTATCCTCGGTCCAATGGATTGCTTCTTGATCCTGCGGGGAATCAAGACTCTCGGCGTGCGCATGGATCGCCACGAGTCCAATACCCAGGCCATCGTCCGCCTTCTCGCCGACCACCCGAAGGTCGGCACCATCCTCTACCCAGGGTTGCCCGCTCATCCGGGCCACGAGATCCAACGCCGGCAGGCCACGGGCTTTGGCGGCGTACTCACCTTTGACGTGGGAAGCACCGAGGCCGCCGCAACCCTGCTCAACCGCGTCCAGGTGCTCAGCCTGGCCGAGAGCCTGGGTGGTGTGGAGAGCTTGATTTCGCATCCGGCATCGATGACCCATGCCTCGGTTCCCAAGGAGAATCGAGACAAGATCGGCATCACCGATGGCCTGGTGCGGATCTCGGTCGGAATCGAAGACGAGGCCGACCTGGTCGGCGACCTTCGGCAAGCCCTGGAGGCGATCTAACCCTCGGGCGACTCCTCTTCCCCATCGCCCTCTTCGTCTTCCTCGAAGAGGGCATTCTTGTCCAAGTTGCCACAAACCCAATCCAAGAAGTTCTTCTCGCCATGGGCGACATCGAAGGCGAGAATCTCGGGAAGATCGTAGCTGTGGAGTTCGGCGATGGTGGCGGCGACCGGGTCAAACTCCGGCCGGCAGGTCTTGATCACCAGCAACAGCTCGGTGTCGTTGCAGATCTTGCCCTGCCACCGGTAGATGGAGCGAACCCCCGGCAAGATGTTCACACAGGCCGCCTGGCGGCGAGCGATCAACTCGCGAGCGATGAGATTCGCCTGCTCTTCGGTCCCTACAGTGGTGATGATGACGATGGCATCCATGCCGCCAAAATACTCTAGCCATTCTCGGCGAGTCAAACAGCACCGACTCAAATGGACCGCTAACGCCAACTCTCTTCCTTGCGATCATAGATCAATGTTCGTACTCGCCCAGAGAGGCCGACGAGGCGTACCACGACCAAGTAGTCGCGATGGTCAGTCAGATAGAGCGAGCCTGGGGTTGCGGTTCCCATCGGGCCAAACGATGCGATGTCCGAGCGGTTGAATCGAATCGGGTCTTGCAGGCGATGGAGGCGGCGCTTTGGGTTGCCGGGGTCGCGGGGAGCCTCGCCAGGGGGAAAGCCGAAACCAACCCGGTGGCCCAAATGGGCCATGCGGCGCAGCGGCCCGAGCGGCGTATCGATTCCGGCCAGAATGTCCTTGCTGCGCACCCCGTCTCCGTCGGAATCCTGATACATCCGGTAGTAGGCGATCTGATCCTCGGTGATGACGAACTTGACCCCGACTTTGACGTTCAACCGCGTGGCATTGGCGCGTGCTCGCCGCAAGATCGTTACCGTCTCCGCGGCGGCAAGGCGAACCTGATGGCCGGCGTTTTGCCGGATCAAGTGGGGCACCGCCATGGTGGTGACCACGGCGAATATCGCCAGCACCACCGTCATCTCCAAGAGGCTAAACCCTTGACACCGGCGACACCGGCGACACCGGCGACACCGGCGACACCGGCAGCCTTGGCAAACTCTCATCGAATACTCCTCGGCACGCGCCTGGAAAAAGGGGAGGGTGGCCACTACGTTGGATGTCCACCCTCCCCGCGGGAAGGCTCCGGGCTGGGTCCCGGAGCGCTCCCCGTTGGTTTCTACTGGTCTGCTGGCTTCTACCGGGTGTCGCCAGAACTCTCGGCTCCGCGTAGCGAAGAGACGCGGACTTTCTCGGTCAGCGTCGTTTCGCCCTCCACGGTGACGAACGACTCCATCTGTTCGAAGGTCCGTTCGCCGATACCACGGACCAGCATCAGCTCTTCAGTCGCCTGAAACTTGCCGTTGTCCTCGCGAAACTGGAGGATGCGCGCCGCCACCGCCGGGCCTATTCGTGGCAACAAAGCCAGCTCCTCCCCACTGGCGGTGTTGATGTTGACGACGCCGGGATTGCTAGCGGCAAAGGCCGGCGCAACACTCAGTGTCAGGACTAGAGCGAGAAGGGCAGGGATCATTTTCTTGGCGTGGTTCATGGTTTTCTCCTGAGTTGGATCGATCGGTACCGGTTAGATGGGGTACCTATTGGTTGACTGTTGGTTACCTACCGTGGGGTTCGCTGAGCTGAAGTCAGCTGAACCGCTTAAGTTGCTCGGGCCGGCCAGCTCTCAAGTTGGCCGCGATAACGAGCCCCGAGCGAGCCCGGTTCCTTACCGTTGGCGAATCTCGCCATCTGCCGTCTTTTCTTGTCCCCACCTCCTTTCTCCTGGTTGTTGTGGACGCCCTGGACCCATTCCAAGACGCCTGCCAACTCCAGAAGAAGGCAGAAACCTCTTTGTTTTCTTACAGTTACGAAGAAGTCGCAAACAGCAGAGCGCAGCCAAACAGTCCAGTGAACTTGTCCTGGACAAGGAGGTAGGAGCGGCTACCGGGGGCTGAAGCTAGGAGGGACAAGGGGGCACGGTGTGGGTCAAGACATTTGGACGGATGCCAAATTTTTTGACCTTCAAGGAAGAGTGGAAGGTAGCCGAACAGGGATGGTTCGGTTAGATTGGGACCATCATGTCGAAAACGCGGGAGTACCTTGAGGCTTTTCTGATCGCGGTGATCTTTCTGAAGTTCGCCACCACCTTCGTTCTACAGACCTTCTATATCCCCAGCGGCTCGATGGAAGACACGCTGCTGATCGGCGACCACCTGGTGGTGAACCGGTTTATCTACGGCGCCCAGCAGAGCGAGCTGGCGCGGAAGCTCTTGCCCGCGCGGCCGATTCGCCGCGGCGACGTGGTGGTTTTTCGCTCGAAGGTCCCGCCGACGACCGATGTCGTCAAACGTTGTGTCGGTTTGCCAGGCGACGTGATCGAAGTGCGAGATGATCGACTGATGATCAACGGTCAAGTGGTGGACGACAGCGCGGTGACGAAGTTTCAAGAACCCGAGGGCATGGAGCAGCGGGCGCGAAGCTTTCGCCGCGAGATCGCTCACCGACGAGCCTTTTTCGGCCCGGTCAGGGTGCCTGAGGAGCACTATTTCTGCATGGGCGACAATCGCTGGAATTCTCGAGATTCGCGCTCCTGGGGAACCCTGCCGGCTCACTTGGTCAAGGGGCGAGCCTCGATCATCTACTGGTCCTACGGCGGAGAAACCCCGGACGGGCAGTACCACGGGGTGGCTCACCGCCTCAAGCAACTCGGATCGACAACTCTTGGCTTCCTGACCAAGACCCGCTGGGGCCGAACTTTCAGGATGGTCCGCTGAACGCATCGTCTCCACCCGTGCGCCACCGACGGCCGATTCTGATCGAGTTGCTGGAACTCTTGGTGACTGCGCTGGTCTTGGCTCTTTTCGTCCGCACCTTCCTCTTCCAGGCATTCAGCATCCCTTCGGGCTCGATGGAGCAGGGCTTGCTGGTCGGCGACAAGATCTTGGTCAACAAGTTCATCTACAGCCAGCAGGGACCGACTTGGCTCTCCGGCCTCCTTCCGACCCGGCCGGTCCAGCGGGGCGATGTGGTGGTTTTTCGCTACCCCTTGGACCCCGATCGCAACTTCGTCAAGCGCTGCGTAGCCCAGCCCAACGACACCGTCGAGCTGGCACAACGGCGCCTGCTGATCAACGGTACCGAAGTGGATGAGAGCGGCTATACCCACTACACCGACGATAGAATTTATCCGCGCAACGTGGCACTGCCCGACGCCCTGCGCACCCGTGACAACTACGGTCCGTACACCCTGCCGCCAGAAAGCTATTTCTGCCTGGGGGACAACCGCAACAACTCCAATGACTCACGCCACTGGGGCACCGTACCCGCCGCCAACGTCAAGGGTCGAGGCTGGCTGATCTACTGGTCGAACGCTCGACACCAAGACCCACCCTCACCCATAGCCTCCAACCAAGAGTTGGGAGGCTCGACCAAGACCGCCGAAAAGGCCGCGGAGGAAGCCACGGAGACGAACCGCGCGCCCCCCGGGAAGACTAGCGGGTCGCGCTGGGATCGCATCCTAAAGTTGGTTCGATGATCACGAAGCACTCCTCACCCCTTCAGCCTTTCCGCACAGGCTGGTAGGATCACGCCAAAACCTATTGAGTTCTCGCAGAGTCGAGGGAGGCTAAAGGACCATGATCAATCGGTCAAAGCAACGCGGTGAAGGTAACTTGGGCTGCATAATCTGGGTAGTCATCGCAGCCTTGGTTTGCCTCTTTCTGTGGAAGTGGGTTCCGATCAAAGTCGCCAACACCCAACTTCATGAGTACATGATCGAGCAGGCGAAGTTCGCGCAGCGACCCAAGGTAGAGGTCTTTCGCAA
>QIHU01000223.1 GCA_003231035.1 Acidobacteriota bacterium | reverse complement strand
CAGTGGGCCGACCCCGCGGCGGTCGAGGCCGACCCCATTCGCCAGCTCTTGGCGCTCTATGTGCGTTTTCACGAGGAGGCGGAGAAGGAGCCGGCGCTCGAAGAGGCGGCGCGCGTCTGGTTCCAGCGGCTGGAGAGTGGCGACCCGGCGGCCAAGGAGCTGTGGCAAGCCTTTCGCGATCTGTCGTGGAAAGACTTCGAACGGGTCTACCGACAATTGGGAGTGGAGTTCGACGAGGTTCTCGGCGAGAGCTTTTACAACGACCGGCTGGATTCGGTGGTGGAACGGGCCTTGGCCAGCGGCGTGGCGCGTTGGAGCGAGATCGAAGCGCGTGCCGGCGCGAGCGAGGAAGGGCAGCCGCCAGCGATGGAGAAGGTGGCCCTGATTCCACTCGCCGAGCACGGCATTGAAACACCGCTGCTCATCCAGAAGAGCGACGGCACCTCGCTGTACGCTACCCGCGACCTGGCGACGCTCGAATATCGGCGCGAGCGGTGGCACCCGGAACAGATTCTCTACGTGGTGGGCGGCGAGCAGCAGCTCTACTTCAGACAACTGTTCAAGGCGGCGGAGCTGCTGGGCAACGACGCCAAGTGTGTCCATGTCTGGTTTGGTTTGATCCGCTTGCCCGGTGGCAAAATGTCGACCCGCAAGGGGCGGGTGATCTTTCTGGAAGAGGTGCTGGACGAGGCGGTCTCGCGGGCGCGGGCGGTGCTCGCCGATCGCGATCTTGACGACGCAGAGAAGGAGGCCATCGCCCAGATCGTCGGTATCGGTGCGGTCAAGTACGCCGACCTGTCGCAGACGCGCACCAAGGATGTGCTTTTCGACTGGGACAAGATGCTCAACCTCCAGGGCGACTCGGCTCCCTACCTGCAATACGCCGCCGTGCGGGTGCGTTCGATCGTGCGCCGGGCCGACGCGGCAACCTTGGCGGCCGAGGCCGACCCCGGCCTGCTGAGCGAGGCGGCGGAACTCTCCCTGCTGCGCTCCTTGGCCGGCTTCCCGCAGGTCATCGAGGCGGCTTGCGCCTCCTACCAACCGCATCTGGTGGCCACCTACCTGATTACCCTGGCGCGGGAATTCTCCGCTTTCTACAGCCAGGTGCCGGTGCTCAAGGCGGACTCGCTGGCGCTCGCCGCCAGTCGACTGGCCCTGTGCAGGAGGACGGCGCGGGTGCTCGAACGCGGGCTCGCCCTGCTGGGGATCGAGACCCCGGAACAGATGTAGCCCAGGGCGGAATGAGGCGCTACTCGTCTGCCCGCCAGCCTCCTCCCTCGGCCAGCAACACGGCCTGGGAGTCGAATGGGGGCTCGCCCGGTTTGGGCTCCACTCGGTGGTAAGAACCGTCGCTTTGCAGCACGCGGGCATGCGAGGTGTCGGCCAGGTGCCGGGCCAGGATGTCGTCGCGGATGGCCGCGATCAGGTACGGCTCTTGGATCGGGGTCAGCGCCTCCACCCGGCCATCGAGATTGCGGGGCATCAAGTCGGCGCTACCGAGCAGGACCTCTTCCTCTCCGCCGTTGGCGAAGTAGTAGAGACGGCTGTGTTCGAGAAAACGGCCGACGATCGAAGAGACGGTGATGCTTTCGCTTAAGCCCGGCAAGCCGGGTCGCAGACAGCAGATGCCGCGCACCAAGAGATCGATCTCCACTCCGGCTTTGGCGGCGCGGTAGAGGGCTTGAATGCAGCGCTTGTCGACCAGCGAATTCATCTTGAAAATGATCCGACCCCCGCCGCGATCCTGGTGGCTCTCAATCTCGCGCTCGATGCGCCGCAGAAGATCCTGGCGCATCTCTCCCGGGGCGACCAGCAGCTTGCGGTAGTGGCTCTTGCGCGAGTACCCGGTGAGGCCGTTGAACAGGTCCGAGACGTCGGCGGCTAGGCGGCGATCGGTGGAGAAAAAGCCGAGATCGGTGTAGACCCGGGCCGTCGTCGGGTTGTAGTTGCCGGTCGAGAAGTGAATGTAGCGGCGGATGCCGTGGGCCTCGGCACGCACCACCATGCAGATCTTGGCGTGCGTCTTGAGACCCAGTACCCCGTACACCACATGCACCCCAGCCTCTTCCAGCGCCTTGGCCCAGACAATGTTGTTCTCTTCGTCGAAGCGCGCCTTGAGTTCGACCAGAACCGAAACCTGTTTGCCGTTTTGCCGTGCCTCCATCAACGCCTGGACCACGGGAGAGTTGCTGCCTACCCGGTAGAGGGTCTGTTTGATCGCCAAGACCTTGGGGTCGTGGGCCGCCTGGCGCAGCATCTGAATCACTGGCTTGAAGCTGTCGTAAGGATGAAAGAGTAGAAAGCTGCGTCGGCGAAGAGTCGCGAAGAGATCCTCTTCGTGGCCGAGGCCCGGATGCTGTGCCGGTTGGAAAGGAGGGAACTTGTGGTCGGGGAGGTCGACCTCCGCCAGCTGCGAGAGGTCGGTCAGGCCGATGGGGCCGGGACCCGAGTAGAGTTGAAACGGGGCCAGGCCCAAGTTTTCGGTCAAAGTCGCGCTGACCCGCTTCGACATCCCGCCCTCGATCTCGAGCCGTACCGTTGACCCGAAATGCCGTTGCCCGACCACCTCGGCGATGGTCTGGAGCAGATCGGAGGCTTCGTCCTCTTCGATTTCGAAGTCCGCGTCGCGGGTGACCCGGAAGGGGAAGGAGTTGATCACTTCGAGCCCAGGGAAGAGCAGGTCGAGATTTTCCGCCACCACTTCTTCCAACCAGATGAAGTTGGCCGCTTTGATCTCGCTCAACCCCAGCTGTTCGAAGGTGTCCGCCTTCTCTTCGTCCGGCAAGCGAATCAGCCGGGGGAAGGACTGCGGCACCTTGAGACAGGCGAACCGCTCACCATGGTCGGGATCGCGAACGATCACCGCCAGGTTGATGCTCAAATTGGAGATGTGAGGGAAGGGGTGGCCCGGATCGAAGGCGAGTGGGGTGAGGACCGGGAAGATCTCTTTCTTGAAATGCTTGCGCAGCAGTTTGCGCTGTTTGCCCTTGAGGTCGTCGTAGGTCAAGAGGCGGACCCCGACCTTGGCCAGCCGGGGTAAGAGATCGTCGCGCCAGCAGGCGAGCGCCGCCTCGACGGCTGGAATGACCTCGCTATGGATCGCGGCGAGTTGCTCGCTGGGGGTCATCCCGTCCGGCGGCGCTTCGAGGACTCCCGCCTCCATCTGCCGGCGCAGCCCGGAGACGCGAACCATGAAGAACTCGTCCAAGTTGCTGAAGAAAATGGACAGGAAGTTGATCCGTTCGAGGAGCGGATTGCCCTCGTCGAGCGCCTCTTCCAGCACTCTTTCGTTGAACTTGAGCCAGGAGAGCTCCCGGTTGATGAACAGCTCGGGGGAATCGAGGTTGGGTACGGCGGCGAGCAGCCGTCTGGGCTCGGCAGGGGGCTGGGGGGGCTTGATCTGTGGGTCGGACATGGTGGCCCTCGTGGATTGAATCGCGGTAAACCTCCATAATACCAGGACTTTGCAAGGGAAGGCTGTTAATCTGCGGGCCCGGAGGTAGGAGGACAGATGCTGAGACTTTTCGTACTGCGCCATGGAAAATCGGACTGGGGAGCTCTCTCCTCGTTGGATCTAGATCGCCCCCTGGCCGATCGCGGCGAGCGTGCGGCTCGCCGAATGGGGCGGTTCTTGACCGTCTCGGGGCGGCCCCCGGACTCGGTGATTTGCTCACCCGCGGTCCGTGCCCGGCGCACGGTCGAGCTGGCGGCTCAAGCTGGGGAGTGGAGTTGTTCGATACGGATCAGCGAAACCCTCTACGGAGGTTCGGTGGGGGAGGTTCTGGATGAGGTGCGCCGAGAGCCGTCGTCGTCGACCTCGGTGCTCATCGCTGGCCATCAGCCCACCTGGTCGGCGTTGATCGCCAGCCTGACCGGTGGTGGCCAGTGCCGTTTTCCCACCGCCGCGCTGGCCTGCATCCGCTTCCACGGCGAGGCTTGGGATCGAGTCAACTTCGGCGGCGGCGAGCTCTCCTGGCTGGTGACCCCTCGGTTACTCGATGCGGCGGGGTTTAGCTGAGAATTCGCAGGCGCTTACCGAAAGCGCGTTCGACCACAGGTGCCTGCTTGCTGGCCTCCCAGATCTCGACCGCCGCGGAGCCCTCGACATCGAGGTGCAAGACGATCTCCTCGGCCTCAACGGTGGCCCAGAGGTCGCGTACCCTGCCGGCACGGGATCGTTCCAAGGCCTCGGCGAGTCGGAGACAGGCCGAGAGTTGGAGGAGTAGCTGGTGGTCCTCGGGGCCGGCCAGAGATTTGTAGGTACCGAGTCGCGGAGTGCCCTTGTTGTGGAACCGCACCAGTCGCGCCAGCAGTGCCTGTTCACGGTGGCTAAAGCCGAAGAGTGGCGCCGCGGTGAGTAGATAGGCGCCGTGGCGGTGGTGACGGTAGTAGGAGACCGAGTTGCCAATGTCGTGGAGCAGGGCCGCGGCATCGAGAAGGCTTGCTGCTGCGTCGCCAAGGCTGTGCAGCGGTGCCAAGGTGTCGAATAGGCGGCGGCACAGGTGGCGCATCTGGCGGGTGTGAACCGGGGGTTGTGGGTACTGGGCGAAGAGGTTGTCGAGGGCGAACTCGCGCACATCGTCGAGCAGGCAAGGTGGTTCGAGGAAATGGCTGTAGAAGGCCCCCTCGCGCAGCCCCTGCCCCGAAATCCACAGCTCTTCCCGGTCGCCATGGCGCAGCAACCAGCGATAGACGAGGGCGGCGGCGACGATCACGTCGGCACGATCTGGTTTGAGCCCCGGAATGCGTGCCCGCTGTTCGGTGGATGAGGTCAGCAAGGTGTCGGTGAGTTGCTCCAAGTCGTCGCGCCGCAAGGGGTAGCCGTGGAGCAGCGGCAAGGGGTAGTCGGAGCGCCGTTGGACGGCACGGGCGAGGTTGCGAACCGAGCCGCCCATGGCGATCAGTGGGGCTGGATCGGCGGCCAGCGTCGTGGCACGAGGGGCGAGCCAGTGGGCGACGGTGGCTTCGAGGGCCTTGATCTGGCTGACGGATGGTGGGTCCGAACTGAGGTGGGCCTCAGTCAAGCGGACCGCCCCAAGCGGATAGGCGTCGCCCTCCTGGAAACGTCGCTCCTCCATGAGTGAGAGCTGAGCGCTACCGCCACCGAGGTCGAAAACCCAGCCCCGCTCGAGGTTGAAACTGTTGGCCACCGCTCCCACCCCGTAGCGCGCCTCTTGCTCGCCGCTGAGGATGCGAATCGACAGGTTGAGGTGGGCCACCCTAGCCAGGAAGTGGTCTCGATTGGAAGCGTCGCGCAGAGCGCTGGTGGCGATGACCTCGAGCTGGTCGAGGCCGATTGAGGCGGCGTAGTCGGCGAACAGTTCCAGGGTCGCCGCGGCACGGTCGATGGCTGCCGCCGAGAGTTGACGGTCGATTCCCAACCCCTCGCCGAGGCGCACCGTTTCACGGATGTCGTCGAGCAGACGAAACCAGCGGCCGGGCTGGTAGCCGTACACCACCAGCCGCGAAGTGTTCGAGCCGAGATCGACGATTCCTTTACGTTGCATTCCGCGCCCATTGTGTCGCAGTGCGACCGGCCAGCGACGGTATGATGCGCGGGTTGCGGTCGCGAAGCACAACTCTAGGAAAATCCCTTGCCCCCTACTCTCAGAAGAAGTTATCGGTTCATCCTCGTGATGCTCCACCTACCCTTCGGTGCCGTGATCGCCGCGTGGTTGAAATTGACCTCTCCGCTACGCCGCCGCCCGCCCGGTACGGCGGCGAGTCCGCGTTGGTGGTTCGGTCGCATGTGCCGCATCCTCGGGCTGCGGGTTCAGGTGGTGGGCGAGGCCAGCGCCTTGCCGGCGTTGTGGGTGCCCAACCATATTTCGTGGATGGATATCGTGGTGCTCGGTTCGGTGGCGCCGGTGAACTTCGTCTCCAAGGCCGAGATTCGCTCCTGGCCACTCTTCGGTTGGATGGCGAGAGCTGGTGGGACCGTCTTTATCCCCCGCGGCGCCCACCAGGCTCGCGCGGTGGTGGACCAGGTCTCCCAGCGACTCAACGGGGGCTGCAACGTGGTCATCTTCGCCGAAGGGACGACCTCCGATGGCCGTCAAGTGCACAAGTTTTATCCCCGGCTCTTCGCGGCGGCGGTCGAGACCGCTTGTCCCGTACAGCCGGTGGCGATGCGCTACCCGCATGCTGACGGGGTTCATCCCGCCGCTCCGTTCGTCGGTGACGATCCCTTTCTGACCAACTTGTTGCGGGTTCTGGAACAACCTTCGATGAAGGTCGAGGTGACCTTCTGCGAAGTCTTCTCGGCCTCCGAGCGGGACCGGCGGGGGCTCGCGGACCAGGCCAGCCAGGCGATCGCGCGAGTGGTCTGTCCACCCCTAGCGCAAGCGAGCGGTGGATGAGCAAGCTGAGCATCGGGCGAGCAGAGAGGGTGCGCTTTCTGCATACCGGCGACTGGCAGCTCGGTATGCGGCGCTACTACTTGGACGAAGCGGCCCAAGCTGACTTCGCCGAGGCCCGTCTGGCGGCGGTCGAGAGAATCGTGCGGTTGGCGGCGGAAGAAGAGTGCGATTTCGTGGTGGTCTGCGGCGACGTCTTCGAATCCAACCAGATCGAAGCCAAGACCCGCCTGCGGGCGCTGGAGGCGATGCGCGGCACAGTGCCCATTTACCTGCTTCCCGGCAACCACGACCCGCTCGATGCCACGGCGATCTACACTTCGCGCATCTTCACCGAACAGCGCCCCGACAACGTTCATCTCCTCGATGGCCGGGTGGAAATGGGCGCGGGGGTGGAGTTGGTCGGCGTGCCCTGGAGGTCGAAGCGGCCGACCGAGGATCCGGTGGCGGCGGGATTTTCCGCGGAGCTCGAAGAGGGCAAGCTACGGGTGGTGGCCGGCCACGGGCAGATCGACCGGGGCCATCCGAAGCCGGAGAGGGTCGATTTGATCGGGATGAACCGGGTGGAGGCGGCCCTGGCGGACGGTCGTCTGCACTATTTGGCCTTGGGAGATCGCCATTCGGTCTCCGAGGTGGGCGAGAGCGGCAGGGTTTGGTATTCCGGAAGCCCGGAACCGACCGACTTCGTCGAAGAACGGCCAGGTTTCGTCCTCCGCGTCGACCTCTCAGCGGCCGGAATAGAGGTCGAGCAACGCCAAATCGGCCGTTGGAGCTTCGAGGCCAAGAGTGTCGAGCTGATGGGGATCGAGTCGGTCGAGGCCTTGGCCACCTGGTTCGATGGGCTCGAAGACAAGCGGGCGACGGTGGTCCGGCTGGTGGCCGAGGGGCAGCTCACCCTGCGCGATTCGGCCCAGCTCGAGGAAGTCTTGGATCGCAACGACAATCTTCTCGCGGCGCTCGACCGCCCGGCGGCCGGCCGCTGGACCGTTCTCCCAGACGACGTCGACCGCGAGCGGCTCGGCCTCGAAGGCTTTGCCCGCGAGGCTCTGGAAGAGCTGCAATCTCAGGCTCAGAAGGAAGGAGACGGAGATGCGGCTCGCGACGCCCTAGGTCTGCTCTATCGGCTGGTGGCCGAGGGCAGAGACCGCGATGGGGGGGGAGAGTGAAGATCCTACGCCTTCGCCTGAAGAACTTCCGTGGCGTCGCCGAGTGTGAACTTGAGTTTCTGGCTCAAGGGGTGACGGTGATTCAAGGGCCCAACGAGGCCGGCAAGAGTTCGCTGGCGGAGGCGATCGATCTGCTCTTCGATTTTCGTTCGGACAGCAAAAGCCGGCGGGTCAAGGCGGTACAGCCGGTGGGGCGCGATGTCGGCTCCGAGGTCGAGGTTGAGCTGCGCGCGGGCGAGGTGCGCTTCGTGTACTTCAAGCGGTTCAACCGCGACCATGCAACACGGCTGGATCTTCTCGCACCGAGCGTTGAGACCCTGGTGGGGCGCGAGGCCCACGCCAAGGCGAATCAGCTCCTCGAAGAGGCGATGGACGTCACTCTGTGGAAGGCATTACGGATCCAGCAGGGAGCGGGGCTAGAACCGGCGAAGGTGCACGGCTCTAGCAGTCTGGTCGCCGCTCTCGACCATGCCGCGCAGAGCGCGGAGGGGGCGGAGTCGAATGCGGACGCGGCGCGCGGCGAAGGGCTCTTCGCTCGGGTCGTGGAGCAGTACGAGCGCTATTACACTCCGGGCAAGGGGAAGGAGAGGGGAAACCTCACGGCGGCGCGCAAGGAGGTCGAGCAGCTGGAGGCCGATCGCCGACGGCTCGCAGGCCAGCTGGCTGAACTGGCGGCCGAAGTGGAGGAGATGGCGACCCTTCGTGCCATCGGAGGGCAGTTGAGCGAGGCCCTCACCAAGGCCGAGAGCGACGCCGCCGGTCACCGAGAGGGGCTGGCCAAAGTCGACTCGATGGCCCAGAAAATCGAGGGGCTGGAGCGGCGTCAAGGCGAAAGTGCGGAGGAAGAAAAACTCTGGGCACAACTGGCCCAGCTCGAATCGCAACAAAGCCAGCACGCCGAGCGCGCGGTGACCCTCGGCGAACGAGCCGAGAGTGCGGCGCGGTCCCTAGAGCCGCTGGAGGAACGGCAGCGTCAGGCGAAAGACCATCTCACCCTGGCTGGCGAGATCGTGGCTCTGCGGCGCCGCGACGAAGCGCACTTCGCGCTGGCCTCCCAGGCGCGCGGTTTGCGCTCCACCGCCGAGCGCGCCGCCGAGGCCAGCGCGCGGGTGGCCAAGCTTTCCGCTCGGCTGGCGGAGTTTTGGATCGACGACGAACGGCTGGCGCCGATCGAACACGCGGCACGGGCGGTGACCACGGCGGAGGGTGCCCTGGCCGGAGGTAGCCCACACTTGCGGGTCAAGGCCCTTGCCGATCTCGAGCTGGCAGTCGATGGCGAGACCCAGGCGATGACGGCCGGCGAGAAGTTCGAGCAGCAGACCGCCAATGCGCTGCACCTGCGAGTAGCCGAAGTGGTCGAGATCGAGATCGAGCCGGGAGCCGGGGTCGAGGAACTGCGCTCGACCCTGTCGCGGCGGCGCTGGGAACTGGAGCGCCGGTGTTCGGAGGCGGGGGTTGCCTCCGCGCGCGAGGCCCGCAACGTCGCCGACCAGAGGCGTCGGGTGCAACTGGAACTGGCCACCGCCAAGGAGGCGCGCCAGCGTGCTCTAGATGGTGAGGACGCGGAACAGATCGAAGAGCTCCTCACCGAACTGGATGGCGAGATCAAGGGTTACCTCGACGGGCGGCGAAGCCTGCCGGCGATGGCTCAAGGAGCCGAGGCGGCGCGGGCGGATCGCGAAGCTGCGGAGACGAGTTTGGATGAGGCGCGCCTGCGGCTCGACCACTGCCAAGAAAAGTTGAACGAAGGGCGGCGGGACCATCAAGAGAGTGCCTTGGAGCTCAAAGAGGCCGTCGCCGAGGCGGCGCGGGTCGAACAGCAGATGGAATGGGCGCGAGGCCAGCTGGGCGAGGATCGCTTCGACCTAGGGACTGGCGAGGGCTCCTCTGGCCCGTCGCTGGCGATCCGGGCGCGGGAGGCCTTGGAGGCCGCCGCCTTGGCCGCTAGCGAGGCGCGGCAGGCGGCCGCGCGGCTGCTGGACGAGCAGCCGGAGATGGTACGGGTGTTGTCTCAGCGCTCCGAGGAAGTCCTGCGCGCCGCCAAGGAGCAGCTGGTGGAGAATCAGCGGCGGCTGCACGGCCTGGAGGAGCGTCTCAAGGCGCTCGGCGAGGGCGGGCTCGAAGAGAAGCGCGACGATGCCCGCCAGCGGTTGGCGGCGGCCATCCGCGAACGCGACGATCTGTTGCGCCGCGCCGCGGCTGCCGGTGCCCTCTACCGGGCGATGAGCCAGGCGCGAGAGGCTTCCCGCGCCGCCTACCACGGGCCGCTGAGTGGCAAGATCGAAGCCCTAGGCCGGCGAGTCTTCGGCCGGCGCTTCGCCGTGGAGCTCGATGACGATCTGCGCATTAGTCGCCGGATTCTCGATGGAACGGCGCTTCCCGTCGAGGCCCTCTCGGCGGGCGCTCGTGAGCAGTTGGCCATTCTCTTCCGTCTCGCCTGTGCCCTCTTGGTCAGCCAGGATGGCGGCGTCCCCTTGATTCTCGACGATAGCCTAGGTCATGCCGACCCGCGGCGACTGGCCGCGATGTCCGAAGTCTTGAACGAGGTTGGCCGCCACTGTCAAGTGCTGATCTTCACCGCCTGGCCGGACCGCTTCGCCGGGGTGGAGTCGGCCCGCCAAATCAATTTTGGGACGGTGGATTCGCCGGGCTGATTTCATCGCCGCAACTGATACTCTCCCTCCTCGATGAAGATACCCAGAGGATGTGCCGGGGTGGATATTGGCGCGACGCTGTGCAAACTGATCTATGCCGGAGAGCAGTTTGAGCTGGAGCGCTTGCCCTCCACCGACCATGCCGCGATCGACGCCTGGTTGACCCAGCGCCGACCGACGCGGCTGGGCTTGACCGGAGGCGGTACGAGTCAACTGGCCGAGAAACTGGCCAACTTCGCGCCCTCGCCCATCGGTGAGTTCGATGCCTGGGCGCGCGGTGCCCCTTTCGTCGCCCGAGAGGTCGGCGAGGTGTTGCCCACCCCGTGCATCGTGGTCAGCCTGGGGACCGGGACCTCGATCTTGCTCCTCGGCGACGACGGGGCGCGGCGGTTAGGGGGGTGTGCCCTGGGTGGCGGCACGATCGTGGGGCTGGGACGCTTGTTGTGTGACAGCGGAGATTTCACCGGACTCACTCGCTTGGCCTCCAGCGGCGACCGGGGCCAGGTGGACCTCCTGGTGGGTGACATTTACCCGCAAGGCGGGATCGCCCTTCCCGCCGAAATCAACGCCGCCAGCTTTGGCAAACTTTCATCGCGCAGTCCTGACGATCTGATGGCCGCGGTGATGGGATTGGTCGGTGAGAACGTGGCCCTGCTGGCCACAGCCCTGGCGCGCGGTGCGGCGGTCGAGGAGATTGTCTACTGCGGTTCGGCACTAGAGAGCAACCCGGCTCTGGTCCATGCCCTGTCGACCGCGACCGGTATCCTGGGCTGCCGATCGCTCTACCTCCGGCGCGGCGCCTACTGTGGAGCCTTCGGCGCCGCCCTGCTCGTTGCAGAGTAGCTCGGCGGAGTCTTTGCCACCTCAACTGCCTTCGGCGGCGTCTTGGCTCGACTCTTGCGCTGGGGGGCGCGCGGCGGGATCTTGCCGTCGGGGTAGCAGTAGAGATCGCGGCGGCGCTCGAGGTCGGCCACCACGGCGTGTTTGAATCCCCGCTTGCCACCGCTGGCGAAGAGTTTCTCGCGATAGGGGGCAAGCTCGATGTATTCGAGCCGTAGCCGGATCTGCTTGAACAAGCGGGGCCAGCGTTCGCCGGGGGCTTGCACATGGTGGAGTCCGGCGCTGTAGGCCACCAGCAGCCTTCCGCTGGGCACCGCCGACAGGATGTCCGCGATGCCTCCACGCACGGTCATCGGTCGACCCTTCTTGTCGAGGCCATCGCGGCGCATCATGCGTCCCTCGGGGGCCAGGATGATCAAGGACTTGGGATCGTCGATGCTGGTGAGCACCTCCTGCCAAGTGTGGTCACGCTCGCGGCTGATGGAGACCACGTTCTGCGCGATCAGCTTGAAGAAGGGGCCGATCATCGGCCGGCGAGTGGTGACTTCAGCGATGGGGATCACGCCGTGGCGGGCGATCTGCCAGAGAAACCTGGCCGGCGGAGTGCCCGCCCACAGAAAGTCAAACAGGCTAGTGTGGTTGAGGATGATGCACACCCTGTGGCCTTTCCAGCGGTCACCCGGGGTCTCGTGGACCCATTCGATGCGGTGGCGATAGAAGAGCCGGCTGAACACCTTGGCGCTGTAGAGCACGGCAAAGATAAGCAGGGTTCTCATAGTGGAATTCTGGCCGTATCTGGTCCGCTGGACGGTGAATTGGAGGTGACTCCGGAGACTGTACCAGGCTCACCTCGAACCGCGGTTAGGTGCTCAACCCTGGTAGGATCGCGCCGATGGAAAAAGCAACTTCCGACGCAATTCCCGACCCAATTCCCAAGGGCCGGCCCAAGGTTTCGGCGATCGTCACCACCTTCAACGAGGAGCAGAATATCGGTGCGTGCATCGAGTCGCTCCTCTGGTGTGACGAGATTCTAGTGGTCGATTCCTTCTCGACGGACAAGACGGCCGAGGTCGTACAGGCGATCGAAGGTGTCACCTTCGTGCAGCGAACCTACTTTGGCTCCGCCTCGCAGAAGAACTGGGCGATGGATCAGGTTCTCCACGACTGGATCTTGATCTACGACGCTGACGAACGGTGCACGCCCGCTCTGCAACACGAGATCGAGAGTCTCCTGGCCAGCGGGCCGCGCTTCGACGCCTACACTATTCACCGTCGCTGCTACTTCCTCGACCAGGTGATCCGCTTTTCGGGCTGGCAACACGACAGCGTCGTGCGCTTGGTGCGGACCGGAACCGCGCGCTACCCCAACCGCAGGGTGCATGCCGACATGAAGACGCGCGGCCCCGCCCCGTTGCTCAAGAACTCCATGGAGCATTACATGGTGGAGTCGCTCGACGAGTACATCCCACGGATCATGAAGTACAGCTACTGGGGAGCCTCCCAGGCATGGCGTGAGGGCAAGACCTCCGGTGTAGCCCAGGTCCTGGGCCGCTCGCTGTGGCGATTCCTGCGCGTCTATTTCTTCCAACTCGGCCTGTTCGACGGCATGCGGGGGTTGGTCTTCTGCCTGCTCCAGGCCTTCGGCACCTACGTGAAGTGGGCGACCCTTTGGGGCTGGCGAGTCAACGAGAAGCGCGGCATTACCCCCAACCTGCCGCCCTTCGATGACAATGAAGAGGTCTGGGCGGGGCTCGAAGAACTCGATCGGATCGAGGTCCCGGCTGAGGGTTCGTAGAGCTCTTAGAGACCCTCAGCCAGTCCTGAATGGGCTACAGCGGAGTCATCACCAGCCGGAACATGAAGTCGAACTCGGTCACCCGGGACCAGTTCTTGCCATCATCGGAGATGTACGACATGGCTCGGTTGGCGCCCTGGCTTACGCCCACGGTCGGAGCCAGACCGCTCGCGGTCGGGAAGGGGGTCCAGATGGGGAGGCGCAAGACGAGGAAGAGGTCTTCGATGAGGCCGAGGCGTAGTTTGTGGAGCACCCTCTTGCCCAGCAGTTTGGGGCGGCGAAAGTAGAACGGGGTGAAGTCACCGTCCTGGCCGGCAAACCAGCGCGTCGACTCCAGGGGCCGCTTGAGGTCGATCGTCACCTGGGTGCCGGTAATCGAACCGGAGGTGAGGAGCGCTCTGGAGAACAGGGCGACGTCGGCCCTTTTTTGCGGGAAGGTGAAGAAATCGGCCGACTGTAGAGCTAGGCCATTGCCTTGGTCCACGGCGAGAATTTCCTCTCCGGGAATCCGTACCGCGAGGTATCTACCGGGAGGGGGGTTGGGGAAGACGGTCTTGGAAAAGGCACCGAAACCGGAAATTTCCTCCTGACGGTTGGTCACGAAGTCGAAACCCGGAAAACGGTGTCCGGGAAAGGAAATCACCAGGGAGGCGGCGCCGGGAGATTCCTCGATCGCGGCCTCGCGACCTGCGTCGAAGAACTCCTCTTTGAAGTTCAGCTGGCCGAGCATGCGCCCAACGGTGACCGTGGTGTTGATCTCCTCGGCGATGCCGGGAGCGTTGTCGGGGGCTTCGATGGCGAGCTTGTAGAAGCCGAATGGGAGCGGAATCTCGTAGTTTCCGTCAAGGACGCTCGCCTGGCCTTGCGCGGGGCGAATGGAGCCGTCGGCCAGAGTGACGAAGAGCTGGACTCTGCCGCTGTAGGCGGCGCTGGCGGTGCGTCCGGTGAACAGGTTAATGGCGGAGACGCTGGCACCGGCGATGGGATTGCCGGTGATGCCGCTGGTCACCGTTCCGGCGATCAAGCCGTAGACCTTGCGAAAGGCGAGGTCGCCGGGCTGGAGAGCGCCGGGGCCCTCGGCGGCGGTGCCTTCGGGATAGAAGAACGAGCTGTAGGCCATGTCGTCGGTGGCCAGCGAGCGGACACCGAGCTGGTCCCTGGGGTCGGTGGAATCGATGTTGATGTACATCGTGGTTTGGGTGCCGTCGAACCGGCTGCGCTGGTTGTCCATGGCGTGCGCCAAGCCATGGGCATGGCCCGCTTCATGGGTGGCGACGGCCAGTAGGTCGACCGATTGGGAGTTGCTGTCGAGGTCTTGATCACGGTTGGTGAAGCGGATGGCCGAAGCGTCGAAATAGATGTCGTTGTCGAGGAGTGTGCCGGAGGCGTAGTCGCCAGCCGGGATCTCCAAGTCGCCGTCGAGGTCGACGTCGGCGCAGGTTTCGATGGCATTCGAGACGTCGGAGTCGCCGTCGAAGTCGAGATCCGTGCCGTCGGCGAAGAAAACATCCGCCGGCAGCGTGGTGGCCACGGAGGCGGCGATCAATCCGGCCCGTTTGAAGCCGGGAGGGGCGATGAAAGTGAGTTCGTTGATGGTGTCGAACGCGGGAGGACTCGCCGTCTCGACGGTGGAGGTGACTTGCAAGTCGATGAACGAAGTTCGGATTTGGTTCCAGCGATCAAACGCCGCTTGCAGGGCTACCGCGGCATCGCCGATCGAAACCACGGGGCCGCCCGGAGGGTTGGGAATCGGGCTAGGGATCGGGTCGAAAATGGTGTTGACGCTATACGGGGTGGGGATACAGCGCGCGTCACGCCGGATCGGAGCGAGGGTGACCAGCAGCTCACCAGCGATCGGCGAAGGCTGGGCATTGGTGAAGTCGACAGACTGAAGCGAACCACCCGCCTGGGCCGAGTGGGGAAGGAAGGAAGACAACAGAACGAGCCCTAGGCAAGGGGCTGAAAACAGAAAACGCATTGGATCTCCTTGGCTAAACTGAAGGTGGGACACCGCGAGGAAGTTGATCGAGGTCGTGTCCAGGCAGGACGGTCAGTTGGAGAGAGAGGCGGCGGACGGTTCCTCCTCGGCAAGTAGAGTGGCGATCTGGCGACGAAGCTGCTCCAAGGTCACTTCGTGGATCGAGCCGGGAGCTTTGCCGGCACCCGAAGTTGCCAGCGACATGCCGGTGGAGTTACTGCGTGCTAGCAGGCCGCTCAGAACATCCTCGGTAATCGAATACTTACCCTGCGCCATTCCGAGGATGGTGTAGGAACCGGCTATGGGGCTGTAGGGCACCAAGAAGAGCAGCATCTCCTCCTCCGGCGCCAGCATCGGAATGCCGGCGAAGGTCACCTGCACCGGTATCGTTCGGTTGAGGTCGATGCCGCCGGGAAGGACGATCGAAATCTGGCTTGGCGGGTTGCCCTTCAGGCGGGCCGAGACTTGAAAGGTCGCCGAAGTGACCAAGGTTCCTTGAATCCAAACCGGTTTGGTGTCGAGGCATTCTCCCTCGACGATGAGATCCGCGCCGGAGATGAGTTCGGCGGGGGAGAAGTGTTGGATCGTGGTGGCGGAGAGAGGAGGAAGGAAGGGTAGTGCCGTCCCTAGAACGAGGGCCAGCACAGAAGGGAGTCGTCGCATCGGGTTCTCCTGAAAAACACAAGAAATATAGCTTCAACCAGGGGAGTGTCACACTTGTGAGAACCGTGACAGGATCCTTTGGACGACTTAAAATCGTCTTATTGCCATGATTCCTTGTGTCCATATAGACTCTTGTTGTATCAGGACTGCAACGGGAGTCACAGGGTTACTAAGGCACATGGATGGCGCCGACCGCACTCGATTCCGGCCATTCGCGGGCCGAGAAACTAGCCTAGCCGGTCGCGTAGATCTCCCAGGGCCGCCCGGTGCGGTGCCGCCAGGAGCCCCGTGACGTCGGCGAAAGTGGTGGTGGCGACCAGAGTCAGCGCCACCTGATATTCCGCGGTGGCGTCGAACTGGGCCAGCGCGAGCAAAGAGGTTCGCTCTTCGGCGAGCGAGTCACTCTGAGGTTGAGTCAGGAGGCGCCGCAGCATGACGGCGCGACCTTTTCAGCCGTGGATGAAGTGTCAGCCGATCCCCGACCCTAGTGCTTAGGCATCAATACCCAGAGGATGAGGTAGGCGATCAGACCGGGGAACGCTGCCGAGCAAATGGAAACGGCGACGTAGGCGATTCGAACCAGTGTTACGTCCCAGCCAAGCCAATCCGCTAGTCCCGCGCACACACCGGCGAGCATGCCACGGCCGCTGGGGCGAACCAAGGGGCGTTTGGCGTCTATGGTCATCATCGATGGACTCCTTCTTTGTGAGTGAAAGCCACGGTCCGCCTACACTACGACGAAGGTGGATTCAATGTTCCATCCACCTCCGGGTGATCTTCCTCACGCACGAAGAGGAACTCCTGATAACCGTTACGAAGGATAAACGAGGTCGACATGGTGAAGCCGCTCAGGGCTTGGCAGAGGTCGCGAGTGGTGTAGCGCTTGCTGGCACTGGTCAGCTTGCTCGGCGGGTCGTAGAGCAGGGTTGAAGAGTTGAGCAATCGATAGCGCGTCGGACGATCCGGGATCTCAGCCAGATAGCCGATCATCGCGTAGAGCAACGCCCCCGGGCGGCAGAGGCGTCCGAGATCGGCGGCGAGATCAGACAGCTCCTCGAGTTCGAGATAGTTGAACAGGTCCCAGGTCAGGACGACGTCGAAGCGGGTCTCCTCGGGAAGGTGTAGCAAGGGCTCGCCCCGCCCTGGGCCGGCCGCCACGCGCTCGCGCAGGGTGGTGAAGAGGTCCTCAACGTGCAGGGTACAGGCACGCTCGGCGAAAAAAGCGACGTTCTCGCCGGAGGCGGGGCCGAGGTCGAGAACGCGCTGCCGATGTCCATCGCCCAGATGCTCGAAGAGGGCTCGAAGGGCTGGAGACTTGCGCTCAGTGGCACCGTCTTCGCCACTCTTGGTCGGTCTGTGGGGGCGGCTCTTACGAAGAAACACCGCTTACCTTGTCTCGCCTGCTCAGCGCTTGGGGCTGCCGGTGGGTACCATCTTTCCACCGGCGGAGTGCGCCTGGGGAGAAACGGGTGGGTTGGCGCTCGCGGCCTGTCCTGGCTTGGTAGCCTGGTTCTGCTGCGCGCCTTGGGCCTTACGCTGGTTGGCTTCGGGGTCCATGTCGATAGTGCCCTTGAAGTTGGCGCCGTCCTCGAGCGAAACTCGCGGCGCGGTGATGTTACCCCGCACCGAACCACTCTGGCGTACGATCACCTGCTCCTCGCCGAAGAGATTGCCCTCGACCTCACCTTCGACTTCGATCAGGCGACCGTAGATGTCAGCCTTGACCCGCCCCTGCGCGCCCACGGTAACCAGGTTCTGCTTGAGGTTGATCTTGCCCTCCACCCGTCCTTCGACTTGCAGGTCCTCCTGTCCGCTCAAGTCGCCGCGGATCGTGATCGAAGGGCCGATCATCGCGCCGTCTCCAGATGGGGAAGTCGCGGAGCGGCTAGCGGTGTTGGCGCGAGGGCGTGGTGGGGATGAGGGAGCGCCCGCGGCGGACCCGGCGGGCTCGTTGTCGGATCGTTTCCACATCGAGGGGAGATCTCCTGGTCAAGATTAAGCGAGTCGGCTGCTGTTCGAGAGGTGTGGCCAGGCCGTTGAGCATTCATGTATGGCTCATACTCTACGCCCTGGCCGTATCCCCGTCAAGGATCTACCCATTCTAACCCTTGACAGCGGCACGTCTGTTGAGTAACAATCAAGCCGGATGAACGGATGGTTGTTTTTTCTGGCCGGTTTACCCAACCTCAGCCTTCCCGGATCCACCTATTTGGCAACGATTCCATGGCAACTGAACGCCCCCTCATTCTAGATCACATGGCAACCTTGGCCGATCCCACGCGGGGTCGCCTGTTGTCGTTGCTCGAACGCCGCGAACTCGCGGTCACCGAACTCTGCTCGGCCTTGCAACTGCCACAGTCGACCGTCAGTCGCCACCTGAAGGTCCTCTTCGACGATGGTTGGCTCCTGGCGCGACGCGACGGCACCAGCCGGCTCTACCGCATGGAGCCCGAGGGGATGGAGGGTGCGGCTCAACCGCTCTGGCAATTGGCCCGTGAGCAGGTCGGGCGCACCGCCGTAGCCGAACAGGATCGAGTTCGTTTGCGCTCCGTCTTGGCTTCCCGGCGCACTCGGTCCCGCGAATTCTTCTCTTCCACAGCCGGCCAGTGGGACAAACTACGGCGTGAGCTGTTCGGCGTCCACTCAGAGGTGGCGGCTCTTCTCGGTCTCCTCGATAGCGACTGGGTGGTGGGCGACCTAGGCTGTGGCACGGGACGGCTCGTCGAGGCGCTCGCACCTTTCGTGGGGCGAGTGGTCGCGGTGGACGCTTCGGCGCAGATGCTCGAAGCGGCCCGCGAGCGGCTAAACGGCCTCGATTCTGGGTTGGCCGGGCAGGTCGAGCTGCGGCAAGGAGAGCTCGAAGCCCTACCGCTGGCGACGGCCGAACTGGACGCGGCGGTCCTGCTCCTAGTGCTGCATCACGTGGTGGACCCCGGCGAGGCCCTGGCGGAGGTGGCGCGGGCGCTCAAACCGGGCGGTCGCTTGCTGATCGTCGATATGGCACCGCACGAGCGCGAAGAATACCGCCACGAAATGGGCCACCTCTGGCTCGGCTTGCCCGCCGAGCGGCTCTCCGCCTGGCTGCGCGGCGCCGAGTTCGAAGCCGTTCGAATTCTCCCCCTGCCGCCGGACCCACGGGCCAAGGGGCCTGCCTTATTCGCCGCCACCGCACGACGTAAGACGACTGATTGACCGGACCCTGACCGCTTTCACGATCTCAAATTTCATCTTCACGGATCGCAATACCGCCGTGCCCCAACCTGACCTACCAAGGAGTTGACCGATGACCCTCACCCTAGAAACGATGCACCCGTTCGTCGCCGCCAAGGAGGCGGGCCGCCCGCAATTCAAGGTGGCCGACCTCAGCTTGGCCGACTTTGGCCGCCGCGAGCTCCGCCTGGCCGAACACGAAATGCCTGGTCTGATGGAACTGCGTCGCCGCTACGCTGAAGAGAAGCCGCTCGACGGGGTGCGCATCATGGGCAGCCTGCACATGACGGTGCAGACCGCGGTTCTCATCGAGACCCTGGTCCACCTCGGCGCTGACGTGCGCTGGGTCTCCTGCAACATCTTCTCGACCCAAGACCACGCCGCCGCGGCCACCGTGGTCGGCCGACCGGAAACCGGCGGTACGGTGGAGGATCCCAGGGGCACCCCCGTCTTCGCCTGGAAAGGCGAGACCCTCGAAGAGTACTGGTGGTGCACCCAAGAGGCGCTGATCTGGCCGGACGGCGGCGGTCCCGACATGATCGTCGACGATGGCGGTGACGCGACCCTTCTGGTGCACAAGGGCGCCGAGTTCGAAAAAGCGGGCAGCGTGCCGGAGTTCAACGCCGAGACGGAACCCGAAGAGTGGGGGGTGATCCTCCAGGTGCTGCGCCGCTCGCTCAGCGACTACCCGGGCCGCTGGTCCAAGATCGTCGATGCCATCTACGGGGTCAGCGAAGAGACCACCACCGGAGTCCATCGGCTGTACAAGATGGCCGAAGCGGGCGAACTGATGTTCCCGGCGATGAACGTCAACGACTCGGTCACCAAGAGCAAATTCGACAACATCTACGGCTGTCGCCACTCGGTGGTCGACGGCCTCAACCGCGCCACCGACGTCATGATCGGCGGCAAGGTCGCCGTCGTCCTAGGTTTCGGCGAAGTCGGCAAAGGCTGCGCCCAAGCGCTGCGCGGCCAAGGCGCGCGCGTGGTCATCACCGAGATCGACCCGATCTGCGCCCTGCAAGCGGCGATGGAAGGCTACGAAGTCAAGCGGCTGGACAACGTCGTCGAGAGTGCCGACATCTTCGTCAGTACCACCGGTAACAAAGACATCATCACCGCCGACCACATGTCGCGGATGAAAAACAAAGCGATCGTCTCCAACATCGGCCACTTCGACAACGAGATCGACATCGCCGGCCTGGCCAAGTTCCCCGGTATCGAGAAGATCAACATCAAGCCCCAGTACGACGAGTGGCTCTTCCCCGATGGCCACAGCGTGATGATGCTGGCCGAAGGTCGCCTAATGAACCTAGGCTGCGCCACCGGCCACCCCAGCTTCGTCATGTCCGCCTCGTTCACCAACCAGGTGATCGCGCAGATCGAACTGCACAAGAAGCAGGGCGACTACGAGTGCCAGGTCTACGTCCTCCCCAAGCACCTGGACGAGGAAGTAGCTCGCCTCCACCTAGACCACCTAGGCGTGGAGCTAACTCGCCTAAGCGAGGAGCAGGCCGAGTACCTAGGCATCCCGATCGACGGCCCCTACAAGCCCGACCACTACCGGTATTAGGAGAGCGCGGAGCGCTCTCCTAATACTTTCATTTTGAGGGGTCTCTCTCCGAGACCCCTCAGAAAAGCCTGAACCGAGTCGCAGGGAGCCATCTGGATCAAGGGATCTGACACGGCATGGGCGCTATTGGGCATGGCTGAACTCTGACTAACCGACAGGGCGCTTCGGCGGTTGCAAGCAGAAGCTAGGGTTTGCGAGTACACCGATTTGTCCGTGGCTGGTTTTGGGATTCGGGTTCTGGCTACGGGGCGCATCAGCTTCTTTCTGCGCTACTACGCACCCGGAGAGAGGCGCGAGAGACGAAAGACTTTCGGGTACTACTGCACCCCCGATCAGAAGCAGCGTCTGCGCTCTTCTGGGCGACTTCCGCCTCTGTTGGCACCGTCTTGCTCCTGGTCACCGGGAGCCAGCCGGTGCTTTGCTTGCCGCGGCCTTATGATCGCATCAGAAAACTTAGGAGAAGATCCAGAAGCGGTCCCTAATCCCACAGACGCCTGGTCAAGATGAACCGCCTGCGTTGGACGGCTCGAACGCCTCGATCGAGCCGCTGCGCTGCTTCGTGGTTATCGGGGATGCTCAGCAGCAGAGCGTCGTCTTCTGGGCTCCATCGACGCCAGGGCGGCCGAATATAGCGTTGCTGTTGGCAACGTTTCATGCGAACCGTATGTCGGCTGAGCCCCATCTCTTCCGCAATCTTGGCGTCCGCCTCCTTGCCGAGGCGGGCGAGTATTTCCGGCGCCCAAACCGTAACCCGCGCAGGAGTCGGGACGTTCAATTCCTTGCGCAGGTTGCGCACGTGGCTCGATGACACTCCCACGATCTCCCGTGTCGGTTTTAGCAAGAGTCGCTTGATCGCGGAACTGCGCACTATGGTACGGCGTTCCGCCTGAAAGGGGGCGATCTTCAGCTTGCGTCGTCGCAGGCATACACTCTTGTAGGAGACGTTGAATTTCTCGGCGAGAGACTGGTCGGTCTGCTGTCCCAGGAGCGGATAAATCGGTGTCCAGTCGATCTTCTGTTGTGGGTTGGCGGGCGCAATCGCTAGCTTCTTTCGGCGGCCCGTGACCTGATACTGCGAAATCCCCAGCCGATCGGCGATCTTCAGATCGCTGTCGGTGCCAAGGAGAGCATCGCGCTGCGCAGTCCAGAATGGAGGAGAAGTTCTCCGCCTTGCCCTAACGGGTTCTGCCGGGTCGATGTGCAATGCACGCCGCTTCGACCTAACTGCCGAGCCGGAAATACCTAGGGCTCTGCCCACTGAGCTGTCGGATTGCGTTCCTAGCTGAGCAATCATTTCGTCAGTCCAGTCGATCGGTGCGTGGTAAACAACTGGTGGAATATTGCGCCGCCTTCGCTCCCCGGCCACAGTTCTGGGATTGATTTTCAGCTGGCGGGCGAGGTCGACGTCAAACATCTTTCCCAGTTCTCGAATCGCCCAGGCAGGCCAGACGAACCTCGACGGATTGTCCGTGCGCTCAATCTCGATCGGAGGGTCTGTTCGCATGCGAGCCCCGATTCTACGACTCTGCCGGTTTCTCATCCTCACCGTCGTCTTGCTCGCCGTCGTCCTGGGCTCTTTCACAGTCCAACGACAAGAAGAACTGGGCGGGGGTTAGACCGACGGCGCGCACGATCGCCAGACAATGCAGAAGGCTTAGCGGCTGGCGCCCGGAAAGAATGGTGCTCAGGTAGCGCGGCGTCCACCCGACGATCCTCTCGACCTGAAGCTGTTTGTAGCCACGACTCCTGATGGCGTGGCGTAGGTGAAGGCGCAAACAGGTGGTGAGATTCTCCATGTCTCCTTGCGCCTCGAAGTGCTCGCTGTTGCTTCTCTCGGGAACCTCCTCCATGGGGTACACAATGCGGAAAAACTCGTGCGTTCCGAGGTTGATCGCCGCCAAGATCTCGAAGAAGCGGTCGGCGGGCAGTGCGATAGCCCCGCGCAGCCATGCCGAGATGATCCCGGTATACCAGCCCTGCTCCTTCTCCAGATCCTTCATGCGGACCCGATCTCTCCTGAGAACCTCGCGCAACGCGATGCCGATCACGGAGAAATCGGCCAACGTCTCGGCCGATCGCGACCCTGAACCTGGCGGTCTTTCGGTCATTGTTGGCTCCTAGCGGGAAAGGTGGAAA
>QIHU01000244.1 GCA_003231035.1 Acidobacteriota bacterium | reverse complement strand
GGCGGAGCTCGGTGTCGAGGCCCTCATCGATCACCCATACCGGGGGCGAGTGGTCGAGATCGGCAACTCCGGGTACGGCCGAGCGGGCCAGCCCGACGTCACCTTCTTCAAGGTCAAACTCCTCTTTGAGGACTCCGATGCAACCCTACGCCCCGGAATGTCGGTGCGCGCCGACATCAGTACCGCCCAAGCCGAAGCGGCGCTGGTAGTGCCCATTCAAGCGGTGGTCAATCGGCCACCGCTCGAAGAAGAGGCTGAGGAAAAGGCGGACGCAGGCGACGACGAAGAACTTGCGGTCGTATTCATCCTTGAAGACGGCAAGGCGGTCCAGCGGGCGGTCGAGACCGGCCTCTCCGACGACACCCATGTGCAGATCGTCTCCGGCATCGAAGAAGGCGAGCAGATCATCACCGGTCCCTACCGGACGCTCAAGAACCTCGACCATGACGACAACGTCAAACTGCGAAAACCAAAGAAGAAGGCGCAGGACGGAGACGATGACGACGCAGACAACGAGGAGTGACTCTCCATGGCACTGATCGAACTCAGCGACATCCACAAGGTCTACGACATGGGCGAGATCGAGGTGCGCGCCCTCAACGGCGTCGACCTCACCATCGCGCAGGGCGAGTACCTCTCGATCATGGGGGCCTCGGGTAGCGGTAAATCGACCTTGATGAACCTTCTCGGCTGCCTCGACACCCCCTCCCAAGGCAGCTACGTCCTCAATGGCGTGGCGGTCCAGGAGCTGAGCGACGAAGAGCTGGCCGGGATCCGCAACAAGGAGATTGGCTTCGTCTTTCAAACCTTCAACCTACTGTCGCGCACCAGCGCCTTGGCCAACGTCGAACTGCCCTTGATTTACGCGGGCACCCGGCGGGCCCAGCGCAAGAAGCGAGCCCGAGAGGTGCTCGAGATCGTCGGGCTAGGAGATCGCGTCGATCACTCGCCCAACGAACTCTCGGGAGGTCAACGGCAGCGGGTGGCGATCGCCCGAGCCTTGGTCAACGATCCCTCCATTCTGCTCGCCGACGAGCCCACCGGCAACCTCGACTCCAAGACCTCCGAGGAGATCATAGAGCTATTCGACGCCCTTCACAATGCCGGCAACACGGTGATCCTGGTGACGCATGAGGGCGATATCGCCGCCCACACCCAGCGACAGATCATCCTGCGCGACGGCAAGGTGGTGGAAGACCGGCGTCAAGGTCAGGCTGCCTAGCGATGATCTTCTTCGAAAACTTCGCCGTCGCCCTGCGCGCCCTGCGGACCAACTTGATGCGCTCCAGCCTCACCATGCTGGGGATCGTCATCGCCACCGCGGGGGTGATCGCCGTGGTTTCGATCGTCCAGGGCATGCAGTCGATGATCGTCGGCCAGTTGCAAGACATCGGTACCACCCTGATCTCCGTATTCCCGCAGAATCCCCAGCAAGGGCCGGGGATCGTCGCCAAGCAGGTCAAGCTGACTTGGCAGGACGGCGAGGCGATCCTCGAGCAGGTGCCCGGAATCAAAGAGATCACCCCGGTGATTGGCGGCTCCACCCAGCTCAAATACCGCGATCGTCAACACACCCCGCAGATGGTCCTGGGCAGCTTCGGCAACTGGCCGGAGGTCTTCAACCACGCGGTGGGCAGCGGCCGATTCTTCTCCTCTTTCGACGTCCAGCGCCGACGCAAGGTCGCGGTCATTGGCCTCAAGGTGGTGGAGGAATTGCGACTGGGACAGAACCCCATCGGCAAGGAGATCCTCGTCGGCAACCTCCGCGCCACCGTGGTCGGGATCATGGAGGAGCGGGGGCAAAACTTAGGCCAGAACCAGGACGACTTCGTCTTTCTCCCTTTCGACACCGCCTTGGCCCTTTTCGGCCGCAGCGCTGGCGACCAGATTCAGATTCGTCTACAAACCGAAAGCGCCGAAGTCGTCGACCAAGTGGTGGACGGCATCAAAGGAGTCCTGCGCCAACGTCACTCGATCGGCGAAGACGAGGACGACGACTTCGTCGTCTTCAAGCAGGATCAGTTGATCTCGGTCTTTAGTCAGATCCTGGGCGGAATCACCGCTGTCATCGGTTCGATCGCCGCTATCGCGCTCCTGGTGGGCGGTATTGGGATCATGAACATCATGCTCGTGTCGGTCACCGAGCGGACTCGGGAAATCGGCGTGCGCAAGGCGGTCGGCGCCCGCCGCCAAGATATCTTGATCCAGTTCTTGATCGAGGCGGTGGTGCTCTGCCTCATCGGCGGCTTGATCGGCGTAGCTCTGGGCTACGCGGCGGGCTACGCCATGGTCGCCCTGATTCCCGGCGACTTGCCACCGCCACACGTGCCGGTCCTGTGGATCATCATCTCCTTTGCCTTCGTCACCCTGATCGGCGTGGTCTTTGGCATCTATCCCGCCGGGCGAGCGGCCAAGCTCGACCCGATCGACGCGCTGCGCTACGAATAGCTAACTCTTCCTTCTCATCGACTCGATGAGAAGGAAGAGTAGGCCAAATTGCGGCTTCGCGCGTCCCGAATCGGATCGCCAACCTTGACTTTTCCTATGCGTAGATTACAATTACTCAGCAATGGAGAGGGAGAAGAGACGAGGCCGTCCCCGCAAGGGCAAAGGCTCGCTGCCCACCAGCGAGATGCCACGGCTGACGGCACTCTTCGAGCCCCTACTGCTCGATCAAATGCGAGCCCTGGCCCAGATTCGCGATGTCCCCGTCTACCAACTGATCAACGACGGCTGCCGGCTCATCTGGGACCAACTCAGCGACGAAGAGCGCGAGAACGTCGAGAGACTCCGCACCTGGAAGCTCGGTGAAGGCTCAGGAGCCAGGGCTGGTGCCGGAGGCCGGACTCGAACCGGCACACCATTGCTGGCGGGGGATTTTGAGTCCCCTGCGTCTACCAATTCCGCCACTCCGGCTTGCAGGATGCGGTGGGGGACCGATGGTAGGCCGGAGTGGTTGGTAGTGTCAACATCCGCTAGCGCGGGGGGCTTGACTTCTGCCCTGTTTTCGGCTATGGTAGGAGACCTAAGCGTATGTATATCAACAACTTACGCATCCCCCAACCCAACTAGCGAAAAGAGTCCTTTTGCAAGGGAGTTTGTAGACGTGTCTTTCAAGGTTCAGGAGAAAGTCGTGTATCCCAACCACGGGGTCAGCGTGGTGGAGAAGATTGAAGACGGTGAGATCGCGGGGCTGGAGCAAACCTACTTCCACCTGCGGCTGCTGTCGAACAACTCGAAGGTGATGGTGCCCAAAGACAACCTCGAGCTGGTGGGCTTGCGCCCCTTGGGCGACGAGAAGGCGATCAAGTCGCTGGTCCGACTTCTGGGCAACGGCAACATCGACACCTACAAGGACTGGAAAGGCCGCTACAAGCAGAACCTCGACAAGATGAAGACCGGTGAGCTGGTCTCGGTTGCCGAGGTGCTCAAGAATCTGCGGCTGGTCAGTCAAAAGAAGAGCCTCTCCTTCCGCGAGAAGAAGATGTACGAGCGGGCCAAGTACTTCATCGTCAGCGAGGTTGCCCACGTCCGCGACATTGCGGTCAGCAAGGCCGAGCGGCTCGTGGAGACGGCGCTGGAGAACTGCATCAACAAGTGGAACGTGAAGCTGGAAGCGGAAGAGGAAAAGGCGGCTAGCTGATTCCGGGCAAGTGATTCCGGGCAGGTGATTCCGGGGGGCTGGCCTAGCACCCGTCGAGGCCACCTTCGGGTGGCCTTTGTTGTGTCTGCTCACTTCTAGACCTCGCGGACTGCAATGCTTGGTACTATTGCGCCATGACTCGTTCACTGGCCTTCGTGCTCAGCCTCTTTGCCCTCCTTCCCTCTCTCACAACGGCGGCCGAGCCTCGGCTGGATACCCTGCAAGCGTTGCTCGCCACCGAGAGGCAACTGGCGAAGGAGGCCCAGGAGCGCTACCTGAACGAGCGGCTATTGCAAACGGAAGCCTTTGTTTTCGCCGAGAGCGCCTGGCAGGATCTTGATTCGGCCCTCGATGGGCAATTGAAAACCCCGCTGGCCGAGCTAGAACGGCTGCGCACCTCGACCGATGCCGCCTCGGTGGCCGCCGAGTACGCCAGCCGTCAGGCCCAACAAGCCCGGCGGGATCTGTTCAGCCGCAAACGTCGCATCGAAGCGCTGGAGCGCCAGGTGCGAGCGATCTTGCTCGGCGGGAACCCCAACGACCCGGTCACCGGCCAGTGGCGGGTGAGCCTCGGCTCGCCGGTCACCGAGGCGGTATTCGAGCTGCAGCTCAACGGCACCCTGGTCGCGGGTTCCTTCCGTATCGGGGAAGGCAGCGAGGAGGGGCCTTCCGGATCTCTGCGCGGCACCTACGCCGGCGGTCAGCTCAACTTAGAACGGGTCGACGAGGATGGTGGAATTGCGGGAATCTACTTGGGAACGGTCGACTCCGCCAGCGGTCGCGCTAGCGGCATCTGGAACCCGAACGATCTTTCGGCCGGCGGACCGGGAATGATCGGCTGGTCCGCCGAGCGCATCGTGCCCGAGACGGTGGACGACGAAAGCGACGACGGTGCTAACTAGCAACCCGTGATGAGTCAAAATCGCGCACTCCACCTATATCACCGGCTAGAAACGAGCTAGCCAGGATGGGACGCTTTCTCGTTCTTCTCGGCGCCTTCGTCCTCCTGTGGCATAGCTTCCGTTCGGTGGCACGGCAGATCAGTAGTGAAGCCAGTCAACGGCCATCGCACTCTGGCAAGGTCGACGGCAAGCCGGCCGAAGAGGTGACCGTGCCCGAAGAGGTGACCGGCAAACTGGTGCGCTGCGCCCAGTGCGGCGTGCACGTGCCGCAAGAGCGGGCGATTCTCGATCGCGGACAGACCTACTGCGGTGAACACTGCCAAGCCCAGGCTGCGCCCTCCTCCGCCAGCTGAGCGCCCCCCTTTCCCTTGTCCTACGTCTCCGTCGCCGTCCCGTTACCCCTGCCGGAGCCGCTTCTCTACAGCGTTCCCGCCCCCTTCGAGTCGCTAGTCGCGATCGGCTCACGGGCCCGGGTGCGGGTTGGCAAGCAGCGGGTGATCGGGGTCATCGTCGACCAACCGAGTGAGGCTCCGGCAAACATTCGAGTTCGCGATCTCGACGAGGTGGTCGACCGGGAACCGGTGGTCACTCCCGATCTCATGCAGCTCGCCCGTTTCGCCGCCAACTACTACCTGGCTCCGCTCGGCGAGGTGTTGCGCTCAATCCTGCCTTCCCACCTGCCGCCCTGGGGGGCGCGCAAAGTCTGGTTGACCGACGCCGGGGCCCTGGCTCCGGCGCGCTCCACCCAAGAGAGTCAGGTCATCGAGTACCTACGTTCTCACGGCCGGGTCAAGGTGGCCGAACTCCAGCGCGCCACCGGTCTGCCCGACCTCGCCGCCCTGCTCGATCGGCTGGCTGAGGAGGGCAGGGCGGTGGTCGGAGAGCGCCAGCGTCGGGGCGCCCGCTACACGAACGCAGTCGAGCTGCCCCCCGGCGCTCTGCTCAAGGAGACGCTGGAGAAGGTGGGGCGCTCCGCCAAGGGGCGCGCGGTGATCGAGTATCTAGCCGCTCTCGGCCGCCCCGACTCGGTCGAGGGCGTCGCCACCGCGGTGGGCTGTACGCCGACGGTGGTTCGCCGGCTGGTCAAGCTCCATCTTCTGCGCACCTTCACCCAAATCGAACAGATCGACCTCGGCCGCCACCGGCTCTCCAGTTCATCCCAACCTCCCAAGATCGTCCCGCGTCCCGACCAACAAACGGCGATCGACGCGATTGAGCAAGCCCTCGACCAGGCAAGGGAGAAAGAGGGCCCCGCCGCCGGTTTCCTACTCGCTGGCATGACCGGTTCCGGCAAAACCGAGGTCTACCTCCGCGCCGCCTCGCACGCCCTGGCCCTGGGGCGCTCCTCGATCCTCCTCGTCCCCGAAATCGCCCTGGTGCCCGCCCTAGCGCAACAGGCGCGTCACCGTTTCGGCGACCGACTGGCCATCCTGCACTCGGCACTGAGCGCCAACGAGCGCCACCAAGAGTGGGAGCGGCTGCGCCAGGGCAGCGCCCGCGTCGTCCTCGGCCCCCGCTCGGCCCTCTTCGCTCCGATCCAAGACCTCGGTTTGCTAGTGGTCGACGAAGAGCAAGATTCCTCCTACAAGCAAGACATCACCCCGCACTACAACGGCCGCGACCTCGCCCTGGTCCGCGGCCGCGACAGTCGCGCCGTCACCGTCCTTGTCTCCGCCACCCCCAGCCTAGAGAGCCGCCTCAACGTTCAGCGAGGGCGACTGACCCGGCTGGAGCTGACCCAGAGAGCGGGGCAGGGGAGTCTGCCCGAAGGTATCCTCGTCGACCTGCGAAAAGAGCCCAAGGCGAGCCGTAAACCGGGAGATATCACCTTCTCCGAACGGCTCCACCACGAGGTCACGCGAGCTCTAGAGGCCAAGGACCAAGTCATCCTGCTCAGAAACCGCCGAGGCTACTCGCCCATCCTCCTCTGCCGAGCCTGCGGCGAAGATCAAAAGTGCGACGCCTGCGGCCTCCCCAGAACCTTCCACCGCCGCCAGAGCTGCCTGATCTGCCACTACTGCGGCTCCACCAGGCCGGTCCCCCAAACCTGCCACGCCTGCGGCGAAAGCGCCTTGGAGCCCATCGGCGCGGGCACCGAGCGGGTGGAAGAACAGGTCCGCGACCTCTTCCCGCAGGCCAAAGTCGCCGTCCTGGATCGCGACACCGTCCGCCGCCCCGGCGGCGCCGCCGCCGTCCTAGAGAGCTTCGGCCAAGAGAAGATCGACATCCTAGTCGGCACCCAAATGGTCTCCAAGGGCCACCACTTCCCCAAAGTAGCCCTGACCGCCGTCCTAGCCGCCGACACCTACCTAGGTTTCCCTGACTTCAGGGCAGTGGAGAAGACCTACAACCTCCTCACCCAACTCGCCGGCAGAGCCGGCAGAGGCCAGCGCCCCGGCCGCGTCGTCATCCAGACCTACCACCCCGACCACTACGCCATCCAAGCCGCCCTGAACCACGACGACCAAGCCTTCGCGCGACAGGAAATGCGCTTCCGTCAAGCCTTCCACTACCCCCCCTACAGCCGCATGGTGCAGATCCTCATCCAAGACCCCAAGCGCGACAGAGCCGAAGGAAGAATGCGCCAACTAGCCCAAGACCTCCTAAAGCACCCCCTGTCCCAATCCCTAAGAATCACCGGCCCTGCCCCCGCCCCCCTAGAAAAGCTAAGAAACCGCTGGCGCTTCCAACTCCTCCTCCGAGGAACCTCCGGCAAGAAACTCCACCAGCTGATCAAAGCGGTAGTCCCGAAAAAGCCCAGCTACGACCTCACCATAGACGTGGACCCCTACCACCTCCTGTAGTGCGGTCTACCGACCGCCCTACCCCCCACCCTTCTTTTTTTGGGGTCCTTTCGCGAAGGACCCCTCAGACGCCCACCCACACCCCCGCCCTTTGTTTATGGGGACCTTTCTCGAAGGTCCCCTCAGCCGAAAAAATGTCATTTTTCGTCTTTCACCCCTCACGAGGCCGGCCTAAACGGCCGGGTTCGCCTGGCGGCTCACGCGCTTCACTAAGCGCCCGTTGTCCGCGAGACGCGAATCGCCAGAGCCTGTGCAGCCGGATCGTGCCGAGAGTCGAGCGCAGCGAGACGCGAGGCCCCCACCCCCGTCTCAAGGAGAAGGGCTTCGTCGGCCCGGTTGGAGACCCGTAAAGCCGGCTGGCACGGGCTTGCGGAGTGCACGGATCGGCTCCTAGCGGACGAGCGCCCGTGATTGTCTGAGGGCCGCAGGCCCGAGTTCCGCGGGCGCCCGCGCGGAGCCGACGCGTAGGGCACCCATCCAGCCCAGCCGGCGCCCTGGGTCTCCAACCGGGCCGACGAAGCCCTTTGACGCCCCCCCCTTTGGTGTTAGGTTCCCGCAGTATGGTCCTAGCTGACAACGCCTTCGAAGAACCATTGATCGAACTGCGCCGGCGCATCGAGGAACTGGAGGGCTACCCGGAGGGTAGCGACCACGCCAAAGAACTCGAGAAACTGCGCGTCGCGCTGGCCAAACAGACCGCCGAGGTCTACGGCAGCCTCAACCGCTGGCAGAAGACCCTGGTCGCCCGCCATGCCGGTAGGCCCTACGTCCTCGACTACATCGATCACCTGATGGAAGACTGGGTCGAGATCCACGGCGATCGCCGCTTTGGCGACGATCCCGCCATCGTTGCCGGCTTCGCCACCTTCCGCGGCCAGTCGGTCGCCGTGGTCGGCCACCAAAAGGGTCGCACCACCAAATCCCGCATCCACCGCAACTTCGGCCAGCCTCGCCCCGAGGGTTATCGCAAGGCGCTGCGAGTGATGAAACTGGCCGAGAAGTTTTCGCGCCCGGTCCTCACTTTCATCGACACCCCCGGCGCCTACCCCGGTATCGGCGCCGAAGAGCGTGGCCAGGCGGAAGCGATCGCCCGCAACCTGATCGAGATGGCCTCCCTGCGCGTTCCGATCGTCGTCACCATCACCGGCGAGGGCGGCAGCGGGGGAGCCTTGGCTCTGGGGATCGGCGATCGCGTCTACATCCTGGAGTACTCCACCTACTCGGTGATCTCTCCCGAAGGGTGCGCCGCGATCCTGTGGAAAGACCAAAGTCGCAAGGCGGAAGCGGCCGAAGCCTTGCGCTTGACCGCGCCGGACCTGATCCAACTAGGCGTGGTCGACTCGGTGATCCCCGAACCCCTCGGCGGCGCGCACAGCGACCCCGAAGTGACCTGCCAACGGGTCGGCGAAGTAATCGAGAAGAGTCTGAACGACCTGGCCCCGCTCGAGATCGAATCCCTGCTCGCTCAGCGCTACGCCAAGTTCCGCGCCCTCGGTGCTTACGAGGAGAAGTGAGCCTCTCCACACCCGCGGCCCAATGGCATTGCGCGCCGGTTCCCGAAGCCGCCGCATCTCTAGAGTGTGCTGGCCGACCGCCCTTTTTTCCCGCTCTACTGGCTCGCCGTGGAGTGGAAGACTCCGCCGCCGCCCAGCGCTTCCTCAACCCAGCCCTGGAGCAGCTCCACGACCCCAACCTGTTGGCGGGCCTGCCGCAAGCGGTCGAACGGCTGAGCCAAGCACGCGGTCAAAGCGAAACCGTCGCCATCGTGGGCGACTACGACGTCGACGGGGTCACCGCGACCGCCCTGTTGTTAGGGGTCTTGCGCGCTTGTGGCCTGCGGGCGGAGCCGATTCTGCCGCACCGATTGCGCGAAGGGTATGGTTTCCAGCCGGTGCACGTCGAGCGCGCCCAAGAGGTGGGGGCCTCGGTGATCGTGACCGTCGACTGCGGCGTCTCCTCGACAGCGGCGGTCAAAAGCGCGGCCGCGGCCGGTATCGATGTCTTGATCACCGACCACCACATCCCCGGCGACCCACTACCGCCCGGCGCTTTGCTGATCAATCCACGCCAAGAGGGATGCAGCTATCCCTTCCCCGACCTAGCCGGCGTCGGCCTGGCCTTTAAGCTAGCGCAGGCCTTCGCCACCGCCTGTGGCCGCGATCTGCCCATCCACCAACTCTTGCGCATCACCTGCCTGGGCACCATTGCGGACATGGTTCCGCTGCGCGACGAGAATCGGGTCATCGCCGCTCTCGGCCTCCAAGCACTGGGCCACACTCGCTCTCTCGGCCTCAAAGCGCTGATCAAGAAGGCCGGCGTCAAGCCCCCACTCACCGCCTCCGACGTCGGTTTTCGCTTGGGACCACGGATCAACGCGGCAGGCCGGTTGGCAAGTCCAGACCGAGCGCTCGATCTGCTCTTGGCGAGCGACCCGTCGCAAGCGGAAGCTCTCGCCGCCGAACTGGATCAAGCCAACCGGGATCGTCAGAAGGAGGAAGCCAAGGTGGTGGAGGAGGCTAGAGCCACGATTGAGGGCTGGGACCGCCTGCCCTCGATCGTCGTGGTGTGGAGCGAAGGGTGGCACCGAGGAGTGGTCGGCATTGCCGCCGGCCGGCTGGCGCGGGAGTTCTGCCGGCCAACCATCCTCCTTAGCCTCGACGGCGAGGGCGCCACCGGCTCCGGGCGCAGCGTTCCCGGAATCGACCTCCACCAATTCCTGTCCACCTGGAAGGACGACTACCCCCGCTTCGGTGGACATGCGCAGGCTATCGGGATGACCGTCGAACGCCAGCAACTCGAAGAGCTCCGCCAGCGGTGGCAAGCGGGGGCCGAGGGGTGGCCACCCGAACTGCTGCGCAAGCGCTATGAATACGAGCTGGAAATCACCGCCCGCGAGGCCAATCGCTCCCTACTCAGCGCCATACGAGCTCTAGAGCCCCACGGCCAAGGCAACCCGCAGCCGATGCTCCTGGTGGGCCCCCTGCACCTTCAGGGACCCCCGCGTCTCTTTGGCAATGGCCATCTCTCCGCCATGGCGTCCGGTGACGACGGGTCACCCCTGCGCCTCCTCGGCTGGGGTTGGGGCGATCGAGCTGACCATCTGGCCGGTAGATTTGAGACACTAGGGTTTCTCGAGCGCGACGACTATCGCGGCGGCGAGCCGGTCTTGCGCTTGATCGACGCCCGAGAGATTTAGCCCGCTCCTCTCGCCGTGACTCTCTCAACCCTCAATCACCGGTCAACCACCTCGCTGAAGATCCCATGAAAAGTCCGAACCTCGTACGGCGACTGCGGTACTTGCTCCTTCTGGCGGTCGTGGTTTCCGTCGCCGCCCTCTACGGCCTGTACCGCTTTGGCCAAGCCGGCAAGACGTCCAAGACGACCTCCACGCCGACCCCGGAACTCGGCGACCGTGGCCTCGGCGAGATCCGCATGGCCAGCGGGACCTTCAGCCATGTGGTCAGCGACAAGGGTAAGACGATCTTCACTCTCGATGGCGACAGCTATCAGACAGACCCCAACCAGCAGATCTTCATCCGCGGCATGCACGTCCAGCTCTTCGTCGGCGAGGAGGTCTACACACTGGCCAGCAAGGAGGCTTACTTCAACCCGCTCACCGACGACGTCACTTTGCTCGAGGAGGTGACGGTGAGCAGCAAGTCGGGGCTCCAGTTGAGCACTTCGTCGCTGCAACTGCGGCAGAAAGGCCGCTTGCTCCGGGGCGACGAACGGCTCCAGTTTGTCTACAAAGAGCTGGCGGAAGGAGAAGCCGAGACTCTGCGGATTCACCTCCACGAGAAACTCTATCTTCTGTCGGGGGATGTTTGGATGCAGAGCCTGCCCGGTGCGGCGCATCGTTTCTCCCTCCACTGCGAACGTCTCCTCTTCGACCAGGTTCGCCATCATGTGCGCAGCGACGGTGGAGCCATCCTCCAGTTCGACGATGGTCATCTGCAAGGCCAGCGACTTAGCCTCTTTCTGAACGAGACCGAGACTTTCCCCAAGTTCATCCGCGCCCTATGGGGAGTCGAGGGCTGGATCAAGCTCGCCGCCTCCGGCTTGGCGGCCAGCCAGCCGGCGCGGCGCCTCGACTACTCGGGCCGTAGCCTGTCGATCAACTTTGAGGTCGAGAGCACCTCGCCTCGGCAGTTCGAGCTCGAAGGATCCAAGCGGAAGCAGGCGCGAGTCCTCGCCAAGGCGAGTCCCCCCGCTCTGCCCTCACAGACGGAACTTCGCGCGCGCTATCTCGTGGGCCATTTTGAGAACGGCCTGGTGGCCGGCGTCGAGGGGTGGAGCGACGTGGTCCTGGTCGAAGCCTTGCCCGCCGATCCGTCCAACCCCATCCGCCGCGTCAGCGGGCGTCGCGCCACCGCCTTCTTCACTCCGACCGGCGACCTCGAACAGGCGGTCTTCAACGAGAACGTCACTTTCCTCGACGCCACGGTGGAGGCCAACGCCGACCGCGCCACCTTCCACTTCGCCCAACTGACGGGTGAATTCGTGGGCACGCCGGTTCACCTGAAGAGCGACCGCGGCACCCTCTCCGGGCCGGTGGTGCGCTACGACCGCCGTCAAGGGCTCCTGCACGCAACGGGTGGCACCCGCTCGCAGCTCACCGACGAGGCCGGTGGCCAGCTGCTTGAGGGCAGCCCACTGGGGAGGGGAGAGGGGCCGATTTGGATCGAAGCCGACGAGGCATACCTGCGCCAGCAGCCACGCGGCTTTCTGTTTCGCGGCGCGGTGAAAGCCTGGCGCGGCTCCTATTTGGTCCTCGCGGACTCGCTCTTGGGCAAAGAAGAAGAGCAGAGCCTGGTCGCCGAAGGCCACGTGCGCACCGTGGGCCAAACGGTGGCCAAGGGTGAGGCGAAGCAACCCGAGACCACGCCGATTGAAGTGACCGCCGAGAGGATGCAGTATCTGCACGCGGAAGGTACTCTAGCCTACAGTGGATCGGTACGATCGTTGCAAGGAAGGCGCGTGATCAGTTGCCAGGAATTGAACCTGAAGATGAATCCAGATGGAGGGGCGGAGAGGATGCTGTGCGAAGAGGAGGTCGAGATCCTAGATCCCGCTTCGGGAACCACAATCACCGGCGGCGATAGCGCCCTCTTCCAGATCGGGGCGGGGGAGATTGACGTTCGCGGCAATCCGGTGCGCCTCAAGGACGCGCAAGGACGTATCGTCACCGGCAAGCGAATGATCTACGATCTCGAGAGCGGCACCTTTCGATCCGGTGCCTCTCTCCCAAATCAGCCCCCGACGAGCGAGGACGAGAATCGATGACCGAGGGCGCCCGACAACTCGCCACCAAGAATCTACGCAAGGTCTATCGCGGCCGACCCGTGGTGCAAGATATCTCCATCGAAGTGCACCCCGGCGAGGTCGTCGGCCTCCTTGGCCCCAACGGCGCCGGCAAGACCACGACGTTCTACATGGTCGTCGGCCTCACCCCACCCGACCGCGGGCAGGTCTTTCTCGGCGACGACGAGATTACCGACCTGCCGATGTACATGCGAGCCCAACGGGGAATCAGCTACCTGCCGCAGGAACCCTCGGTTTTCCGCAAACTCTCAGTGGAGAACAACCTCCATGCCATCTTCGAGACCCTCGACCTGCCGTCCGCTGAGCAAGAACGGCGGGTCGACCAGTTAATCGAGGAGTTGAGCTTGGAGAAGGTGCGCAAGAGCCCCGCCTACACCCTTTCCGGTGGCGAGAGACGGCGGGTGGAGATCGCCAGAGCGCTGGTGATCGACCCCTGGTATATCCTTCTAGACGAACCCTTCGCCGGCATCGATCCGATCGCCGTCAAGGACATCCAGGGAATCATCAGCCACTTGCGCGACATGGGAATCGGAATTCTGATCACCGACCACAATGTACGGGAAACACTGAAGATCACCGACCGTGCTTACATCATCAACAATGGCGAGATCTTGCGCTCCGGCAAGCCGGCGGAACTCTCGGCGGATCCGCAAGTGAGGAAGATCTACCTCGGCGAGGAGTTCCGCCTCTAATGGCCCTAGAGCAGAAACTATCGCTCAAGCTCTCGCAAAGGCTGGTGATGACGCCCTCTCTGCAGCAGGCGATCAAGCTGCTCCAGATGACGCGCATGGAGCTCGAGGGAGTGCTGACCCAGGAGCTGGTGGAGAACCCGATCCTCGAAGAGGGTAGCGAGACCCGCGAAGAGGACTCCGAGAAGACCGAGGCGGAGGAAGCCAAAGAGAAAGAGGAAGATCCCTTCGACGAGATCGATTTCGAAGCCTATTTCGGTGAATATTCCGAAGGGCCGAGCCACGCCTCGATTCGCGAACATCGCGAGGAATACCGCTTCGAGACCAACCTCACTGAGGAGCCGGATCTCTACGACCACCTCTCCTGGCAATTGCACATGACTACCTGTGACCCGGCGGTGCGGCGGATCGCGGAGATGGTCATCGGCAATCTCGATCCAGAGGGGTTTCTGCTCGCCAGCGTGGCCGAACTCTGCGAGCTATCGCGGCTCGAGATCAACCAGGGCAGTGAGGAGATCCCAGTTGAAAAGCCGGCTGAGGACGAGCCCCACCAAGGCGCCGGCTCGACGAACCCTGAGCTGACTCCGAGTCTGGAAGCGGAGACGGCCGACGACGGCCAGGTTGACCAGGCCAGCGCCGAGCTAGCCGCGACGCTGATCGGTTTGAAACTGGAGAGCGAGACCTCCCTTGGCGCCCGTCCCTCCGGGGGCGTCCTGGTGCGGGATACCGAGTCCGGGCAAGCCAAAGTGGTGAGCGTCTGGGCGGACGAGCCGCAGCCCTATCCGCCACCTTCGCAAGAAGCCACGGCAGTCGAGGCCGCCCCTCTCGCAACCGATACGACGGCCAGCGACGAGGGCGAGGAGACCCTCGATCCCGCCCAAGCCAGCGCTGAAGACGAGGCCGAGGACGATCCCCGTGATCTCTTTCCCGCCGAATTAGTCGATCAAGTCGAAGAGGCCCTCGCCCTAGTCCGCACCTTCGATCCCCGGGGAGTGGCCCAGTTCACCCTTCGCGAGAGCTTGCTCGCCCAGCTGGATGGCAGCGAAGAGGGGGAGCTGGCCGATCCCGACTCCACCTTTCAGCTCGCCCGGCGGATGATCGACGAAGACTGGAAGTCCTTTCTGCGTCGGCAGTTTCCCGCCTTGGCCAAGAAGTATGGGATCGACCTCCAAGAACTCAAGCCAGCGGTGGACATGGTAAGTAGTCTTGAAACTCGTCCCGGACGGCAGTTCAGCTCCGAGCGGGCGCGCTATATCGAGCCCGACGTGGCGGTGCAACGGGTCGGCGGCGAGTACGTGATCCTGCTCAACGACGACGGCATGCCGCGGCTGCGGATCAGCCGCGCTTATCGGCAGATGTTGCGCAAGATGCGCTCCGAGGGTAATCACAAAGACGCCCAGAGCTTCATCAAAGAGAAGATGCGCTCCGCCATCTGGCTGATCAAGAGCCTCGATCAACGCCAGCGCACCATCTACAAGGTCGCGCGCTCCATCGTCGACCAACAGCGAGACTTCTTCGACCACGGGATCGAGCATCTGCGACCGATGGTCCTGCGTGATGTGGCCGACGACATCGAGATGCACGAATCGACCGTCAGCCGCGTGGTCTCCAACAAGTACATCAACACACCTCGTGGGTTGTTGCCGCTGAAGTTCTTCTTCCACAGCGGTATCGATCGCGAGTACGGCGAGAACATCTCGTCGCTGACGGTCAAGCGTAAACTCGAGCGGCTGGTCCAGGAGGAAGACGTCAAGAAGCCGTTGTCCGACAGCGAACTCATGCGAATTTTGAAGCGCGAGGGAATCCAGATCGCCCGCCGCACGGTAGCCAAATACCGCGACGAGCTTGGCATCCCCTCATCCACCGAACGAAAGCAGATCTTCTGAGAAGGAAGGGAATCGATGAACATCGAGTACGTGGCACGGCACTACGACTTGACCGACCGAGTGCGCGAGTATGCCGAAGGCAAGCTCAAAAAAGTGATGAAGTTTGTGGACGAGCCGATCGAGATTCGAGTCAGTTTGGAACGCGCACGGCACCATCAGCAGCGCCATATCGCGGAACTTCATATAGCCCACCGACACGGTGTGTTGCAGGCCGCTGACGAGGCCATGGAAATGTTCGACGCCATCAACTCGGCGGTCGACAAGCTGGAAACGCAAGCGCGACGATCGCGCAAGAAGTTTCTCGGCAAGCGGCGTCGCGCCGACCGTGCCGCGCACGGTGACTCGCTGTGGCCGGTCGACGTTCTGGAAGGGGCGAGTCTCGGTGGCGGTTCGACGCCCAAGATCATCAAATCGAGCCAACTGCGCATCAAGCCGATGAGCGTCGAAGAGGCGGCATTGGAATTGCGCGAATCCAAGAACGATTTCATCGTTTTTCGCTCCGCGACGACAGACCGGATCAATGTGCTGTACCGCCGCAAGGACAGCAACTTCGGCCTGATCACGCCCGATTTCGTCTAGCCGAGCGATGGATATTCTGGAGTTCACTCGGCCCGACTTAGTTTTCTGTCCGCTCCCCGCCACCGACGCCCAATCGCTGCTGCGAGCCTTCGCCGAGCGCTTGCACGGGGCTGGTTTGGTGATGGACAGTGAGGATCTACTACGCCGGCTGGTCGATCGCGAGAATCTCGGCTCCACCGGGATCGGTGATGCCGTGGCGGTGCCTCACTGCAAGGTCGACGGGCTGGCCAAGCCGATCCTCTCGCTCGGCCTGGTGGCCAAACCCGGCATCGAGTTCAGGGCGGTGGACGGCATCCCGGTCCGGCTCTTTTTCACCGTGATCTCGCCAGATCAAGCTCCGGCGGAGCACCTCAAGGTCCTCGCCGCCGTCTCCCATTGGGTCAAGTCAGGCCCGGTCGATCGCATGCTCGGTTGCAGGCGTCCAGAGTCCTTGCTCGCCGTGTTGGCCGAGACTACGCAAGCGCAAGACGTGCCCGTGGCAAACCGGTGAACCTCCCCTTCGTCGAGGTCCGCGAGCTGCTTGGCGAGGAACTCGTCGAACTGGAGTTCACCGTCCTCACCGGCGAGTCCCACCTCGACAACCGGATCGACCACCCGCGGGTCCAAAAGCCCGGCTTGGCCTTCGCCGGATATTTTCCGTACATCAAGCCCGGCCGGGTTCAGATCGTCGGTGAGAGCGAGACCCTATACCTCGGCACGCTCGACGAGAGTCCGAGGCTAAAACGGTTCGAGCACATCGCCTCGCTGCCGATTCCGGTCTTCATCATCACCAAGGGGCTCACCCCTCTGCCCGGTTTCTTGGCTGCCTGCCGAGAACGCGACCTTCCCGTACTTTCCTCGCGCGCCCTCTCTTCGATCGTCATTCAGAAAGTCTCCTACTTCCTAGAAAGCAACCTCGTTCCCAAGACCCATATCCATGGCGTCTTGCTCGAGATCTATGGCCTGGGCGTCTTACTGCTCGGCAAGAGCGGGATTGGCAAGAGCGAATCGGCACTCGATCTGATCACCCGTGGCCATAGCCTGGTGGCCGACGACCGGGTGACCATTCGCCGCTACCCGACGGGTGAATTGGTCGGCTACAGCGAGGGTCCACTGCGCCACCACATGGAACTGCGCGGGCTCGGGGTGATCAACGTGCAAGACCTCTTTGGCCTCGCCGCGGTCCGCGAGCGCAAGTCGATCGATTTGATCATCGAACTGGAGAGCTGGGAGGATGGGCGCCAGTACGAGCGGCTGGGGCTTGACGAAACCCTCTACGAGATTCTGGAGACCCCGTGCCCACACATTCAAATGCCGGTAGCCGTGGGGCGCAATCTCGCCATGATGGTGGAGATCGCCGCCCGAAACCACGTACTCAAGCTCCAAGGCCACCATTCGGCTCGCAACTTTGTGCGCCTGCACGAAGAGGAAGTAGAGCGCCAACGTGACGACCGCTAGTAACCGCCTGGTCCTGATCACCGGCCTCTCCGGTTCGGGCAAGTCGTCGGTGGCCAACTGCTTCGAGGATCTGGGTTACTACGTGGTCGACAATCTGCCCTTGTCTCTCCTCGAAGCTCTCGTCCACGACCCAGCGGCCCACCTTGAAGGCCACGATCGAATCGCCATCGTCACCGACGTGCGGGCCCCAGGATTCGCCGACCGGTTTCCGCCGATCCTGGAGCAAATCGACCGCCATGCGATTGACCTGACGCTCCTCTTCCTCGAGTCGTCGGACGAATCGCTGGTGCGCCGCTTCTCGGAAACCCGCCGCCCCCATCCATTGGCCGGAGACCGATCGCCAATCGAGGGGATCCGCCGCGAGCGGGCCCTGCTGATCGAGGTTCGCGGGAGTGCCGACATGGTCCTCGACAGCAGCGAGTGGTCTGTCCACGAGATGCGCAGCCACATCTACCGTCACTTCGCGGGCGAACCCGGAGAAGAAGCCTCGATGGCGGTCTCGGTGAGCAGCTTTGGTTTCAAGTATGGAATTCCGTACGGCACCGATTTGCTCTTCGATGTTCGCTTCCTGCCCAACCCCCACTTCGTGCCGGGGCTGCGCGAGCAGACCGGCCGCGACCAGGCGGTAACCCAGTACCTTGACGAGCAAGAGGACTTCCAGATCATCACTGAAAAGCTGCAAGATCTACTCTTATACCTTTTACCTAAATACCGCAAGGAAAATCGTAGCTACGTCTCAATAGCAATTGGCTGTACCGGAGGCCGCCATCGCTCGGTGGCTCTGTGCGAGAGACTTGGCAAGGAGTTGAGCGCCGCCGACTGGCAGGTCCGGGTCAGCCATCGAGATATCAACAAAAAGCAGCCAGCTCCACCTTCGACGCCGTAGCGAGGGTGGCGGCTGGATCCGCGCTATGATCCCGCCGGGAGGGTCGGTTGCCATGATTTCAACCTTGATCATCAGCCACGGCCAATTGGCCACTGAGCTGCTCGCCGCGGCTCGGAAGATCGTCGGCGAGCTACCGGAGTTGGCGGCATTGAGTCTCGACTGGGACTGCGAGCTGGAGAGTGTCAGCCAACAGATCCGACAGGCGGTCGTGCAAATCGACCACGGAGATGGCGTGCTCATCTTGGTCGATGTGTTTGGAGGTACGCCGTACAACGGGGCGCTGCGACTCCTTTGCACCGAGAAAGAGCAAGAGGAGGCGAACGGGGAGGCCTGCGGTATCGAACTTGTCGCCGGGGTCAACCTACCGATGGTCCTGCGCATCGGTTGTTTGACCGACAAGGAAATCGGCCTGCGCCAAGCGGCTGAATGGTTGAGCGCCAAGGGGCAAGGGAGCATCTGTGTCGCCAAACTGCCCAAGGAGGCTACCGCGACCTCTCCCGATGAGCCGCGCCTCGATCCCTGTCTGTAGATCGGCCATCCGGTGCATCCAGTTCAATGCCCCCATTGCGGAGTAGGTAGCAGATGGTCCAACGCGAAATTGAAATCATCAATCGGCTGGGGCTTCATGCCCGAGCCGCGGCGAAGCTGGTGCACACGGCGGCCAGGTTCGATGCCCAGGTGCACTTGCTGCGCGCTGGCGAGGAGGTCGATGCCAAGAGCATTCTCGGGATCCTGATGCTCGCCGCGGCGCAGGGAACGCGGATGACCGTACGCTGCGACGGCAGCGATGAAGAGGCGGCGCTCGCCGCGGTGACACAGCTGATCGCCGATCGATTCGACGAGGGCAAGTAGCCGTGGGCCACACACACGGGAGGCCACATGGCCCGATGCAGCGGCTCAGCGGGCTGGGTGTCTCCTCGGGGATCGCCATCGGCCGAGCGGTGTGCATCGAGACCCGCACGGAGGAGATCTATCGGTTCCCCCTGGCCGCCGAGGAACTGGATGGCGAGGTCGAGCGCTTCGAGCGCGCGATCGAGGCGGCTCACGATGAGATCCTACGCCTCCGAGACAAGGTGGAGAAGCAGATGGGCGACGATCTCGCCGCTGTTTTCGAGGCCCACGCGCTCTTCTTGCGGGATGCCGGCTTCGTGCGTCGCATCGTTGCCCGAATTCGAGAGGAGCAAGTCAACGCCGAATGGGCGGTGCATCGCACCATCGAGGAGTTGGGAGAACAGTTCGCGGCGATGGAAGATGACTACCTGCGGGAACGGCGAGAAGACCTGCGCGACGTGGCTCACCAGCTCTTGCGCAGCCTGCAAGGAACCTCGCACCACGAACTCTCCGATCTCGAAGGCGACGTGGTGGTCTTCGCCGACCTGCTGACTCCTTCTGACACCCTCCGTCTGGGCCGTGGCAAGGTGGTCGGTTTCGTCATGGAAACCGGCGGCAAGACCTCCCACACGACGATTATCGCCCGCTCGCTCAAGCTGCCCGCGATCACCGGCTTGCCCGGAGTGTTGGCACAGGTTACGGATGAAGATCCGGTGATTCTGGACGGCGATTCCGGGTGCGTGATCTTGCATCCGACGAAGGAGGTTCTGGCCGACTATCGCCGACGCCAGATCGACTGGGCGCGCCGTGATCGCGAGCTGATGGCAACCTGCGCACTCCCCGCCCGCACCGCCGACGGTGTCGACCTCGAGCTGATGGCCAACATCGATCTGCCGGAGGAGATGCACGACGTCCAGCGCTATGGCGCCACTGGAATCGGCCTCTATCGCAGTGAGTTTCTCTATATCGAGAGGAGCCCGGAACAACCTTCTGAAGAGGATCACTACCAGCTCTATCGGCAGCTGGTGGAAGTGACCGCGCCGCATCCCGCCATCATCCGCACCTACGACTTGGGCGGGCGAAAGCTGGCCAGCGAACTCACCAACATCCACGAGGAGAACCCGGTGCTGGGCCTGCGCGGAATCCGCTTGACCCTGGCCAAGCCCGAGGTCTTCAAACCCCAGATCCGCGCCCTCTACCGCGCCGCGGTGCACGGCAACCTGTGGGCGATGATTCCTCTAGTTTCCACCTTGGAGGAGGTCGAGCAATTTCGCTCCTATGCCGCTTCAGTCGCCGATGATTTGGCGCGCCAAGGGGTGGAGCACCGTCGGGATCTACCCATCGGCATCATGATCGAGGTTCCCGCCGCCGCCTTGATCGCCGATCGACTAGCCCGAGAGGTCGATTTCTTCTCCATCGGTACCAACGATCTGATTCAGTACTCGCTCGCGGTCGACCGCGGAAACGAACACGTCGCAAACCTCTATCAACCCTTGCATCCGGGCCTGCTACGCATGCTACGCTTTGTCATCAACAGTGCGGACGATGCTGGAATCCCAGTCAGCGTATGCGGCGAAGTCGCCTCCGACGTGCGCGTCGCCCCGCTGCTCGTTGGCCTCGGGCTGCGACGGCTGTCGATGAGTCCTCGCGCCGTCGGTCGAATCAAGAGTCGGCTGCGGGCCCTGCGCATCAGCGAGTTGGAAGAGATCGCCCAGCATTGCCTCGATTTCGGCACCGCCTCGGAAGTCTCCGCATATTTGGACCGGGCCTTGACGAAAAAGGTTTCCTTGGGCACCAACCCTTGACCGCTCCTCTCGAACACCATGCTTCAACATTCGAAACTCCCACCGCCCATCCTCTATCGCCTTGTGCCTGCGTCGCTTCTGGCCTTGGCCGCGGTCGGCTGTACGCAACACCGGCTGGAAGAACCCGACTTGCAAACACCACCGCCCATCGTGGAGCCGACGCCGGTCTCCGCTCAAGGTGAAGGGGCGCGGCCGGTGGCCACCCAGCCCCTGGTGCAGCCCCTGCCAGTGCCCGCTGACTCCGAGCTGAGCAGCCAGCGCCCCAAAGCTCCGAAACGACCCCGGCAAGTCTTGATCGACTCCGGCAAGCCAGCGCCCGAGAAACTTTCACTAGTCGAGGCTTCCCGCCGGGCCAAGGCACTCAAGGCCAATGCCGGCGAGCCGGTGGCGGTGATCACCGACGAGAATCTCAAGGACTATGCGGCGCGGGGCAAGTTGACCATGGCCCATCCCACCAGCCGACCGGTCCAGCCCTCGGCGCCCAGCAGCTCAGTCGGCGGCTCGTCGGACTCAACACCCGAGGTTAGTGAAGAAGAGTATTGGAGTGAGCGAGTTCGCACCTTGCGCCAGGGATGGCGCGACGCGGTGGACGCCATGGCAGACTTAGAGGCTCGTGCCGAGACCCTACGCACACAGTTTTACGCCGCCGATGACCCGCGCCTGCGCGACACTCGGATCAAGCCGGAGTGGGACCGGGCGCTCGACTTGATTCAACAGAGGCGGCGAGATGCCACGCGCTATCAGGAAGAGCTAGCCTTGGCCCTGGAAGAGGGGCGGCGAGCGGGCGCGCTACCCGGTTGGCTACGCACCGGATACGATCTCGAACCGCCTCCCAGCAAGCCGGCCAAAGCCGACCTCGACGCGCACGATCCCCGTGAACCGGTCATCCTTGAGGAAAACCCCTGATGAAGATACTGGACCACAAGCCAGCCGACGGCACCACCAAGGCCCGACGCTGCTTTATCGAAACTTGGGGTTGTCAGATGAACGAGCTGGACAGCCAGCGGATGGCCGGCCAGCTGATGCAACAGGGAATCCTTCCGACCCGCGATCCGCGCGAGGCCGACATCATCCTGCTCAACTCGTGCAGCGTGCGGGAGAAGGCCGAAGGAAAGGTCTTTTCTCGGCTGGGTGAATACCGCCTCTACAAGAAGGAGAGTCGCTTCAAGAAGAGCCCCAGGGAGATCCGTGAGCCGCTGATCGGCCTGTGCGGCTGTGTGGCCCAGCAGGTGGGGGAGCGGGCACTCAAGAAGGTCCCCGAACTCGACTTCGTCCTCGGTCCAGCGCGGGTGGGGGAGTTGCGCGAGGTGATTCGTCGACGCCGCGCCGGGGAGCGGGTGGTGGCGACCGGCTTTCCCGAAGAACGCTCCTTCGAGATGGACACCATCTCGCGCGAAGGTGAGTACAAGGGAATGGTGACCATCATCGAAGGGTGCGACAAGAAATGCACCTTCTGTATCGTGCCCATGACCCGCGGCCCCGAGCGCAGTCGCAAGATGGGTGAGATTCTGGCGGAGGTACGCCATCTGGTCGATTACGGCTTTCTGGAGATCGAACTCTTGGGGCAAACCGTCAACCACTGGCGCGATCCCGAGACAGGCGAGGACTTCGCCGATCTCCTAGAAGCCTGCGCCACCACGCCGGGGGTCCGCCGGCTGCGCTTCGTCACCTCCTATCCTCGCGACTTCACTCCGCGGATGGTGGCGCAGCTTGGCCAACAGGCCAACATCTCGCCCTATCTCCATTTGCCGGTGCAGTCGGGATCGGACGCGGTCTTGCAGCGCATGGGACGGGGCTACAGCGCCGCCTCGTACTACGAGCTGGTGCACCAGCTGCGCGCGGCGCGACCCGACCTCGCCCTCTCCACCGACCTCATCGTCGGTTTTCCCGGAGAGACGGAGGAGGATTTCGCCGCGACCCTAGAGATGGTCGAGCAGGTCCGCTTTTCCTCGATCTATGCCTTCAAGTACTCTCCGCGCCCCGGCACCGCCGCCCCTCGTCTCGGTGAACCGATCGACCGCCCCGTGGCCGACCGCCGGCTACAGAGCCTGCTCGCCCTCCAAGAGGGTATCCAGCGCCAACTCAACGAAGAGCTGGTGGGGGAGGAAATGGAAGTGCTGATTACCGGCTGGGGCAAGGAGCCCGGCACCCAGAGTGGACGTACACCCTGCCACCGGGCGGTTCACTTCCCGGCCTCACAGACCGAACAGCTGGGAGGAATGACCCGCGTTCGTATCGAGAAAGCGTTGGCGCATAGCCTTCTGGCGCAACCCCTAGCTCCGGCAACGGCTCCGCCTTCTTTGCTGCCGGTCCTCTCCTAGCTAGGGCGGCCGGCATTGGCGGCCAGCAGCCCCGCCGCCGCTCCCACCGCGTCGAGTTGGAGAGTCGCCAGAGCAGCTATCACCGTCGATTTGGGTCGGTATTGGCTGAATGGCTTGACCCTGAGCGATCCGCCCTCCACAATAAGTGTGATGAGCGAGGAACAAAGCACCGAACGCGAACCCAAAGTCGAGATCAAGGTAGCGGTCAAGAGCCTGATGCTCGATCCGAGTTCTAGCGTTCCGATCGTCATCCTCCAAGAAGAGGAGGAGAGCCAACGCATCTTGCCGATCTGGATCGGCATCTTTGAGGCGAGCGCCATCGCCGCGCGGATCGATGGCCAGGAGCCACAGCGGCCGTTGACCCATGATCTGCTCCTCCAAGGGCTACAAACCGTGGGTGCCGAAGTGGAGAAGGTGGTCATCTGCGATCTGCAAGAATCGACCTTCTTCGCCAAGATTCATCTCCAGTCGGATGCCACCGCGCTGACCCTCGACGCGCGCCCCAGCGACGCCATCGCCCTGGCACTGCGGGCGGAGGTTCCCGTTTTCGTATTCGAGTCGGTTTTTCAGAAGGCGCAAGCAGCGGAAACCGTCACCCAGGAGACCGACGAAGAACGGATCAAGAAGTGGTTGGAAGAGGTCAGCCCCGAAGAGTTGGGCAAATACACCATGTAGAGCGCCGGACCTCATCGGTTTCTCGCTAGTAATTTCGGATAAAGGTCCCATTTTCAACCACTTGCGACGAATGTCGGCGCGCCGACATTGGCCTGTTTCGATCTCTCGTCCGCCGCCGCGCCCTGGAAACATCGCCCCTTGACCGCGTGGGAACTCCAGCCGTACACTCGGCCCACCTATGATCATAGCTATCACCAATCAAAAGGGCGGCGTCGGTAAGACCACGACCGCAATCAATCTCGCGGCGGCCTTCGCCGCCAAAGGGCTCAAGACCCTGCTGGTCGACCTCGACCCGCAGGCCAACAGCTCGATGTCCTACCTCGAGATTCACCACCTCGAAGGACCTTCCGTCTACGAAGCTCTGGTCGAGCCCGAAATATCGATGGGCGACGTCGTCCACTCGGTGGAGACGGTACCCAACCTCTCCGTGGCGCCTTCCACCATCGCCCTGGCGAAGATCGAGGGCAAGCTGCTGGGGGAGCTGGAAGGTCACTATCGCCTCAAGGAGAAGTTGGACGAAATCAAGGGCGATTTCGACAACATCGTCATCGATACTCCTCCCACCCTGGGCATCATCACTTTCAACGCCCTGGTCGCCGCGACCCATGTTCTGATCCCGATCCAGTCGAGCTACTTCGCGCTCGAAGGTACCGACGATCTTCTCGACACCATCGAGAAGATCAAGGTTCGGGCCAACCCTGAGTTGCAGATTCTGGGCGCCCTGATCACCCTTTACGACAAACGGACCGTTCTTTCCAAAGACATCCGCAATCAGATCGAAGAGGTCTTTGGCGAGAAGCTCTTCAGCACTATGATCACCAAGAGTGTCCGGCTCGAAGAGAGCCCGGCCTACCGCGAGTCGATCTTCACCTTCGCACCCAACTCAACCGGAGCTTACGAGTACTACAAGCTCTGCGAGGAGGTAGTCAGTCGTGTCTAGTAGCGCCGCCAAGAAACGCGGCCTTCCCACCAGTCGACGGATGCGCCACGACACCCACTTCGTGGAAGAACTCACCGCCCGCCATCAGGTTCCAGTCGGCAAGATGGTGCCTTTGGCGGTGATCGAACCGGACCCCAACCAGCCACGCTCGGCGATGGGCGATTTGGAAGAGCTGGTTGGCTCAATTCGCGAACGAGGCATCCTGGAACCGATCTTGGTTCGCCCCGTAACGGATAGCGGTGAGCATGGGCCGAGCCTGCGCATCATCGCGGGCGAGCGCCGCTTTCGGGCCGCGCAGGAGGCGGGGCTCTACGAAGTGCCGGTGATCGAGATGGACGTTTCAGAGCAAGAGGCTCTGGAGATTGCCCTGATCGAGAACCTCCAGCGCAAGGATCTGACCCCGTTCGAAGAGGCGGAAGGCTACCGCGCTCTGGCCGAGTTGCACCAGTACACCCACGAGAAGATCTCCCAAGCAGTCGGGAAGTCGCGCACCGTGATCACCGAGAGCCTCGCCCTCTTGCAGATGCCCCATGCGGTCCGTCAAACGGTGAACGCACTCGACCTAACGTCCAAGTCCTTGCTCCGAGAGGTGCTCAAAGCCAAGACCGAGGACGAGATGCTCGAGCTGTTGGACGAAGTGGCCACCCATGGGCTCAACCGCGACGATCTTCGGGACCGCCTGCGCAAGAAGAAGGCCCGTGCCGGAACCAGCTCTCGCCGCAAACCGTTCGTCTTCAAGTTCCGGGCTCCAGACAAGACTTACTCGCTGTCGCTGAGTTTTCGCCAGGCGGAAGTCGACAAGAGCGATTTGATTCTCGCCCTCGAGCAGATCCTCAGCGAGTTGCGCGCGGCGAAGAATTGACTCGCGGGCCGGAAACGAGGGTAAGAGGGGCTTGAAGAGGGTGTTGGCGGTTGCGGAATGCGGAGTTTTCGTTGCCACATACGACGTCCGATAATGACCATTATGTCAACTTGCAACCCTGTCTGAGAACTCGGATGAGCTGAATCTGGGGCTTCCCTTGTTTTCTTGGCGCTTCTCGCTCAAAGGCCAACGGTATGACGCTGTTGTCCGTATACTCGCGTAGTGCTGCGCCGATTTGACCGCTACCTGTTGATGGAGATCCTGGGCCCGCTGG
>QIHU01000045.1 GCA_003231035.1 Acidobacteriota bacterium | reverse complement strand
TGCTCATCGGCTTGCTCAACTATCTTTGGTTTATTGCCCGGCCAGGCTGGTACACCGCCATCTGGTGGAACCTCTGGAACGCGGTGATTCTGCTCGCCGCTCGCCGCGAGGATCGAATTCTGGCGCCACCACGCCACGCCACCGAACCCTGACGGCGCGATTTCCGGAGACCGTGCGACAGCATGTAGCCACCTTGCCTCAGCAAAGACCCTCTGAGTTCGGGTAGTCTCAAGTCCGTTTCATGCACAACCAATTTGGTCAGGGGAGCGGCGGCGGTCCGGGCGGAGGGCCGAAGCCGGAAGACAATGCCGCCGAAGACGGCACCGGTACGCTCGCCGAACCGTTCAGCGACCTCGAATACCCCCTCATCGGTCGGCTGGTCGAGGCCGGTGACCGGCTGGGGCGCTACCGCCTGGGGAGAATTCTCGGCCGTGGAGGCACCGGCGACGTCTTCTTGGGGTACGGCATCAAGCCGGGAACGCAGCGCCGCGTAGCGGTCAAGGTCTTGCAGCGCGGCTTGGGAAGCAGCCGGTTGCGTCAACGATTCGAGAACGAGTGCCGTATTCTCTCTTCGCTCGAACACCCCAATATCGCCATCCTCCATGACGCCCGCGCCGACGACTCCGTGCGCCCCTACGTCGTCATGGAGTACATTGACGGCGAGCGTATCGACGTCTACTGCGACCGATTGCGCGCCACCATCGAGGACCGGTTGCGCTTGGTCCGCGACCTCTGTTCGGCGGTCGAACTGGCCCACTCCCGACGGGTGGTCCACCTCGATATCAAGCCCGGCAACATCTTGGTCACCGGCGACGGGGTGGCCAAGCTCCTCGACTTCGGCATCGCCAAGCTCCTCGACGATGAGAGCGCCAGTGCAGCCCCGAGTGAAGACCCAGGTGAATCAACCGTCGCGACGAGCAATCGTCCCCTTACCCTAGGCTACGCCAGCCCCGAGCAGATCGCCGGTAAGACGCTGACCACCGCGACCGATCTCTACTCTCTCGGCATGCTGGTCTACAAGCTACTCGCCGGCCGCCTACCTTTTCCGGCGGCTCAACTACGGCAAAAAGGGCAACGGCAGCGTTTCCTCGCGGCCAGCGAGAAGCCTTTGCCACCCAGCCGTAGCTTCGAGTTGGCCGGCGAGGAGGCGCCAGGATCGGGCGGCGGAGTGGACAGCGCCCGAGCCGACGACCAGCGAGGCGCCCTGGTCGCGAAGTTGCGTTCGACATCGATCGAGGAACTCCGAACCAGGCTCAGCGGTGACCTCGATGCGATCATCCTGCGAGCCATCGCCCACCGTCCCCAAGACCGTCACCCATCCGCCGCCAGCTTCGCCGCCAAACTGTGGGCCGCTATTGGCCACCAGGACTGACCACCGCTCGGGCTTTGACTCCGCGTCGACCGACCTTGACTTGCAGATCCTCGCGCCTCACCTCGGCGGCCGTGGGGTCGGCGTAGAAGGTGACCAGATACTGGCTGCGCAGCTCTTCGTTGATCTCGGCGTAGATTCCAGCCAGGGCGCTGACCTCTTGCACAAAATAGAGCCGGCCGCCGGTCTTCTCCGTGACCCCTTCTAGCCCGAGTCGGGTGAAGCCGCGCAGCCCCGAAGGATCGCCGAGACCGATGATGTAAACCGGCACACCCAAGGACCGAGCGGCACGAATACAGCGGTTGACCCCAAAGCGGCTCTTGTAGTCATCGCCGTCGGTGAGCAGCACGAGGGCGCGACGACGCCCTCCCTCCTCGAACTCGGCGAGGGCAAAGAGAATGGCGTCATAGAGCGCCGTGTAGCCGCTGGGCACCATGGCGCGAAAGGCGCCATAGAGCTGCATCAGGTCGCCGGTGATGCCCTGACGCAGCCGCGGCAGGGTGTCGAAATCGACCACGAAGGCTTGATCGATCTCGGTGACCGTGTCCTGCAAGAAGCCGGAGGCGGCCCGTTTGGTCTCCTCCATCATCAGCTCCATGCTGCCCGAGGTATCGACCACCAAGCCGAGCACCAAGGGGACCTCGGTGGCAAAGGCCACCCGTTCGAGTTTCTGGGCTTTGCCGTTCCAGCGAACGGTAAAATCATTCTTCTCCAGGTCGCGAACCGGCCTGCCGCCGCGGTCGGTGGCGAAGACGAACAGTTCGACCAAGGTGACATCCACCTCCTCGGAGATTCCCCGTGCACTCAGCAGGGCGACATCCTCCAAACCGCGCCCATCGCGCAGGTAGCCGACGACGCGGATGAAATCGTCGGGACCGGCATCCGGGGTCTCGACGCGCACCACCGAGGGCTCGCCGTCCCGAGTCACCACCAGCCGATCGTTGAACCAGTACTCCACCTTCTCCACCGCGCCACCTTGCGGCACCGTAACCTCAACGCCCACCTGCAAGGCCCCGCTGGCCGGATCTCCCGAAAGTTCCTGAATGCGCACCCGAAACCGTCGTCGCGGCGGTCGATTGAGCCGGATCGAGTCTTCTCCAAGTCGCCGATGACCGCTGTAGGCCACCGCCCGCACGATCTGTTCATGGCCAGGACCGGCGAGGTGAACGGTGGCGTCGAAAGGAGGTTTCTCGGGTGCCGCGATGAGTTCGTCGCCGAGGTAGATCTCCACTTTGGTGATCCGCGAATCGCTCACCAGGGTCTCGATCTGGGTGGGTCCTGACCGTCGGCGCCTATCGGGCGGTAGGATCCGCACCGCCGACGAGGTAGCGGCCGCCCTCGTCTCGCCGCCGCCGACCACGACCGGCTTGCCGCTCGCTGGAGGGTGAGAAGACGTGCGCAGGGACCAAGTGGCCGCCGTCTGGGTCCGGGCGATGCCATCTTCCGGCAGCTCGAACGGCTCCTCGACCATCTCCACCACCGCCGCCCCCCAGCGACCGGTGGCCACCTCTTCGACCACGATCACCAGTTCGCGCGCCTCCTCGTCCACGGCGAGCGGGGTCTCATAAAGCCAGCCTCGCCGGCCGGAGAGATCTCTTGACGACACCCGCCGATGGCCGATCCGAACCGGCGCGTCGCCCCCTTCGACCACCACTGAGAGACGCAGTCCTCCCGTGCTGACCGGGGTGCCCTGCCCGTCGAAGCCGCCCGGAGGAGCCTCCACGAGCAGTTGAAGGGTGCCACCGACACCACCTTGCGCCACGTGCCACAGCACAAAGGCCGCCTCGACCGACAGCTCACCCGCCGCGCCACCGCCGAAGAGTTCCTCGGCTCGCGAAAGGGCCAACTCATCCAACGCCTCCGGCGCCAGCTGCGCCGCCAGGGGAGGTGCCACCCACAGTGCCCCAACCAGCAAGGCAACAGGGAAGATTCGAGATGAGAGAACGGTTGGATGATTCATCGAGGTGGACCGGTTCATGCAAGGGTTGTGCGAGGATCATGCTACCGCGAAGAAATCCACTCCCCCTACTACCCTCGGACTCCACCCAGACCACGGTGGCAAACCGCTGCGCACACCGCTCTTCAGCACCCTCCTAGTAAGATTGGTGCTTCCTGTCACCTCCACCACCTCTCAGGATGCCGTTTTGACTCTCATCGCCTCTCACCGCTCGCGCCATCCAACTTCGTGGGTTTTCCTTCTCGCCCTGGTGGCGGTCGCCTTTCATTTCACAACGCCTCCCGCCCAGGCCGCCGAAAACCGGGCCGCCGAGGGGCGGGCCGCCGAAAGCGATCAGCAACAGCTTTGGGTCGGGATCTCCGACGCGCGCGGGCGTCCCGTGGAGGGGCTCAGCGCCGACGACTTCCGTGTCTTGGAAGGCGACACTGTGCTGCCGGTGAGACGGGTCGATCCCTTCGTCGAGGGTGAGACCCCGTGGAGACAGGTGCTCTATTTCGATCAGCTGCTGAGCGATCGCTCCACCCTACGCCGGGCGGCCGACGCACTGGCGGACCACGCCGAAACGCTCACCGCGCTGGGCACGGTGGAAGTGGTCGCCGCCGACCCCGAGCCCCGTCTACTCCTACCCGCCACCCGCGATAGCGCTCTGCTGGCCCAGGTCTTGGCGCGCTTGGCGCTCGAGGCCGGGGGGCGCGATGAGATCGGCAGGGGGCGGCGCGAATTGTTGCACTCCTCAAACCACCCGGCGGCTCTCCTGACGCAAGCCCGCAAGAGCGAAATCGACCTCATGCAGCGCCAGACCGACCGACTGACGACCTGGCTGGCCGACCATGGGGAGGGCGATTCGGCTCCACCCCGAGCCCTGTGGCTCTGCGCGGGAGCGCTGGCCCTGCCGCGCGATGAGTTTTTCGCCGCCCTGGGTGCACCGGGCCCCGCAGCCTACTCGCGCGGGGTTGGAGGTGGCTCCACCGGTACCTCGGGCCGCGCGGCGGAAGCGCCGGTGGACGGCCTCGCCCGATTCTTGGCGACCAGCGGCTGGATCGCCCTCCCCTTAGCCATCGGCGGCCCTGAGGAGGAAGAGCAAACGGGCTCGGAATTCGATCGTTGGCGGACGCAAGCCGGTGCCGTCGAACGGGCCGACGCGGTCGATCTGCTGTCCATTCTGCGTAAGAGGCGCCAACAACGCCGGGCCGGCAAGAACCCGGAGGGAGCGAACGACGACGAAGCCCGGGCCGACCGCGCCGCCTTGAGACACTTGGCTCTGACCCCCTCGACCGAGTTGCTACGCCAGTTCTCGCGCCAGAGTGGCGGCCAGCCCGTGGTGAGCGGCGAGGAGATCCCCGCCCTCGTCGCCCGCCTGGCCGGACGTATTCGCCTCGTTCTCGGCCCCGCGGCCGCAGCCTCGCCTCCCCAGCCACCGCGGCTGGGTTCCGTGCGAGCAATCGAGGTGGGTCTGGCCTCAGACGAAGATCGCCGCGTCATTCAGGCCCCCGCGTGGATCGCCACCGGCACCGCCGACGAACTGGGAGCCGCCCGCGTGCGCCGCCTGCTCGATTCGGGTCTCTCGCAAGGCCGGCTCGACCTGCTGGCACAGGTGAATTTGCCCAAAGCCACCGGTCCGCCGGAACGGCGAGCCACCGTGGTCGCCCAGCTGCGCACCCAGCTAGACCTCACCAACCTGCCGCGGGATCCGGCGCACCCCTGGGCGCGGACCGACCTGCGCCTCACTCTGAGCGCGGAAACGAGAGACGGCGGCAAGGTGGTGCGCCAGATCTGGGTCTCCGGACAGGATCTCTCCACCGGCGAGATCTGGGAACACTCAGCAGCTCTCGAGCTTCCCGTCGACATCGAGCGCGCGGCCCTGGTGATCGAGACCTTGGATGGGCGGCTACACGGCGGCGACATGGTCTCGCTGAGCTTCGGCGCACCGAGCTTCACGAACACCGAATCCACCCCGAAGGAATCCCCCGCGCCCGTCCTCTTGGCGACCACCACCACCCCCACCGACACCATCCGTCGCGACGCCGACGGCCGCTTCCTGGACACGGTTCAGGTTCGTCTCACCGAACTCTACATCAGCGTCACCGGCAAGAGCGGGGCGCCGATTCGCGGCCTGACCCGCGAAGAGTTCATCCTGCGCCAAGCCGGCGTCGAACAGCCGATCAACTCGGTGATCGACGCCATCGACCTGCCGGTGACTCTCGGCCTGGCCATCGACTCGTCGTCGAGCATGTTCTACAAGTTGCCGGCGGTGGCCAGAGCGGCCAAAAGGCTGGTCCGCGGCTTGACCCCGCGCCGCGACCGTGCCTTCCTGGTCGCTTTCGGACCCCAGCCACGCCTCGTCGAGGCGACCACGGACGACCTCGACCGAATCGATCGACGGTTGCGCGATCTGGAAGCCGAGGGCGGAACCCCCTTGTGGTCGGCGATTATCCTCTCGCTCCAACAGCTGGAACCCCAGAAGGGCAAGAAGGCGTTGGTGGTCTTCCTAGACGGTGCCGACGACGACGGCAATGCGCGCTACCGCGAGTGTCTGGGCGCCGCCCAACGCTCCGGGGTGCCGATCTACCTGATCGTGATGAACAACGAGGCGGCCCGCACCGAAGGCAAGGACTTCCGTACCCGCTCCTTTACCTCACGCCTCGACCGGCTCGCCGCGACCGGCGCCGGCAGGGTCTATTACGTGCCCATCGATGCCGATCTCGAGCCGGTTTACAAGCGCATTGAAAACGAACTGCGCAGCTACTACCTACTGACCTATTACAGCAACGAAGCGCGGGCCGACCCCACCGCTGGCATCGACATCGAAGTAGCCCGCAAGGGCAGTTCGGTCCGCACCCTCTCGGGCTACGGCCCGGGGCAGTCTGAACGCTGAGATCGATCAATCTTGAGGGATTGAGAGGCTCCCGCCTCTTGACCTGCCCCACGACCTTCAACCAGGATGGTGAAACTCAATTCTTGGAGGTTTGCCATGACTCGTCTCGCGACCCGAATCGCCCTGGGCGGCGCCCTCGTGTTCACCCTGTTCTGGACCTTGCCTACCTTGGCCCAGGAGACCCAAGATTCCACCACCGAATCGCAAGCGGACGCACCGGAGGAAACTTTTGGCGAGACCGTCACGGTGACCGCGCGCAAGCGCGAAGAGAGCCTGCAAGAGGTTCCCTTCTCGGTCGCCGCGCCGACCGAGGAGATCTTGCGCGAACGGGGAGTCGATTCGCTCGAAGGAGTCTCGGCGAACGTCGCCGGCTTTAGCATTCAGAACCTCGGCCCCGGCCAGAGTCAGATCGCCATGCGCGGCGTCTCCGCCGGCCAGATCGTGCGCGACCAGCCAGGAGTCAAGGAGCAAGTTGGGGTCTACCTCGACGAGTCGGTCATCTCGCTCTCCCTCTTCACCCCGGACATCGACCTCTTTGACATGAACCGGGTCGAGGTCTTGCGCGGCCCCCAGGGCACTCTCTTCGGTGCCGGTTCGCTCTCCGGCACGGTGCGCTACATCAGCAACCAGCCGGAGCTAGGCGTCTCCGAGTCCTTCGGTGAGTTCTCGATCAGCTCGATCGACGGCGGTGATGCCGGCGGCCACGCCAAGGTGGCGGTCAATGTTCCCTTGGGAGAATCCTCAGCGATGCGCGTCGCCGCCTACTACACCAGCACGGGCGGCTACATTGACGCCGTGCAACCCGGTCTTGGGGTCAACAACGATGTCAACTCCGGCGAACGTATCGGGGTGCGTTGGGCTTTCAAGTTCGAGCCCAACGAACGGCTCTCGATCACCCCGCGAGTGACCTACCAAGAGGTGACCTCCGACGGTTGGAACCGTATCGACGCCTTCAACATTCTCGGTAACCCCTTCACCACCACCCGTCCGGCGGTCAATCTGGGCGAGCGCCAGCAGTTCACCCAGTTCGAGGAACCGTTCAGCGACGAGTTCCTCCTCGCCGACCTCAACATCAACTACGACTTCGGCAACGTCGTCCTCACCTCGGTGACGTCGTACACCGATCGCGACGTCCTGGTGGTACGTGACGCCACCGCGCTCACCGCCAGCATCACCGGCGGCTCGATCGGCCTCCCGGCCAACATCTTCAACCTCGACGCCCCTCTGGACGACGCCACCACCGCGCAAGTCCTGACCCAGGAACTACGCCTTTCCGGCTCCAAGGATCGCTTGGATTGGGTGGGTGGAATCTTCTACTCCAACACTGAGCGCGACTACGGCCAGAGCCTTTTGGTCGGTGGTTTCGAGGCCGCCTCGGGGATCCCCACCGCCGGCACCTTCGGTGCGGGTCGGGATGTCCTCTTCTTCTCCGACTTGGCCTATGAACTCGATCAGCTCGCCATTTTCGGCGAAGTGACCTACGCGGTCAACGACCGCCTCGACCTGACCGCCGGCTTGCGCTGGTATGACTTCGAGGAGGACCGCACCCAGACCTTCGACGGTATTTTCGCCGCTCCGGGAACCACCCTCGGCTCCACCTCCACCGACGGCATCGCACCGCGACTGATCGCCAGCTACGCGGTCAACGACAAGACCCAACTCAACGCCCAAATCTCCAAGGGAATCCGCCTCGGTGGCATCAACGATCCGCTCAACGTTCCCCTGTGCACGCCGCAGGATCTGGCCACCTTCGGCGGTCGCGACGGCTGGGACGACGAAGAGTTGTGGAACTACGAAGTGGGCGCCAAGTCGACCGTCATGGGCGGCCGCGGGACCTTCAACGTCGCCGGTTTCTACATGGACATCAGCGACCTGCAAGCCACCGTCACCGCCGGCTCGTGCTCCTCGCGGGTGGTCTTCAACGTCCCCAAGGCCCGTAGCCAGGGTCTCGAGGTCGAGTACGCGGCCCAGCTGACCCACCACTTCGACTTCGCCGTCTCGGCCAGCTATACCGACTCCGAGCTGCGCTCCACCCTCACCTCGACCGACGCCGCCGGCAACGTCACCGTCGTTTCCGGCATCGAATCAGGCAACCGCCTACCGACCGTGCCCCAGTTCCAGGCCTTCGGCGCCGCCACCTACCGCTGGGAGATGCAAGGTGGGTGGGGCGGCTACCTGGTCGGCACCTACCAGCATGTGGGCTCGCGCTTCACCCAGATCGGTGACCAGGCCGCCGGCTTTGGTTCGGTCAACCTGCTGGGGTTTGCCCCCAACAATATCGGCGGGCCGTTCACCTCGAACAACTTCACCTTCAACCCCGAACTGCCCTCCTACGACATCCTCAACCTGCGCCTCGGCTTTCTCAACGAGAAGTGGGACGCGGCCTTTTTCATCAACAACCTCACCGACGAAGTCGCCTTCCTGGCCCTCGATCAAGAGCGCGGCACCGCCGCCCGGGTCGGCTTCTTGACCAACCAGCCCTTGACCTTCGGCGTTTCGACTCGGGTCAAGTTCTAGAGTCTCAGTGACCTCCTTTCTCACCGCTCAGGTGTTGCTACCGGCAAGCGAGCGGTGAGAAGGCGGGGCCCCAGTGGAGGTCCCAGTGGAGGTCCCAGCGGACTCAGTTCCCCTCGACGCTCAACTGGGCGCCCGCGGCCACTTCCACATTGAGCACGGTGGCCTGGCCACCGTAGCGCCGCGTGGCGTGGACGCGCAGCGCAGCCTGTTCCGGTACTTCGAGGTCACAGCCCGTCACCTCGGCGGCTTCGCCGGGGAGCCCAACCTCGCCATCGCCGCTCAAGGTGCGCACCACGCAGGGGCTCGAAAGGGCAATCCGGGCCCGCGTCTCGCCGTCCAACTTCATGAGCGAGGCCTTGGCCACGCCGGTGAGGTCCAGCACCAGGTCGGTGTCGGTACTCCGCACGCGATTGAGTTGCCCCAGCCGTCGCGCCTCGATGCGCGAACGGGTGGCGGTGACGGCCAGAGTTTCGACCGCTTCGACATCTAGGTTGGCGTCGGTCATCTCCGCCTTGACGAAACCGGCAAACTTGAGGACGGTGGCGACCGCCTCCTCCTTGAGGGTTAAGAAGAGCATGCCGCCGCCCCCAGTGGCCTCGACCCGGGCCCCTTGGAGGGCCTGCACTCGGGCCTCGCCGGAGTAGTCGTCAAGAATCAAGGTACCCCCTTGAAAGCGGGCCACCAGAGGAGCGGCGACCTCTTCGAGAGTGGCGGTCATCCCCTCTCCGCGCAAGAGCAACCGGCCCTCGCTCAGCCGGCGCACCAAGACCGTAGCGTGGTTCGCGTCCAGGGTCAGGGAGCCCTCAAGAGCGTCAACGCTGAGCTGGCAATCTTCCGCCTTCCCGGTGGCCTGGGCCAAGCTGCCACGCAGGGCCAGTTCGCCGCCGCGCAGATCGAAACCGACACTCCCCACACTGTCGTCGATCGCGAACCCCGCCCGCTCGCCCAAGAGTCGAAGATTTCCTCGATGCGAAACCACCTCAGCCGAACCTCCGCGCAGGTCGAGAATCACCGCGCCGCCGGTCGCCTCCAAACGCAGGACACTGTCGTCCCCAATGAGCAACGCATCGCGTACGGCGATCAAGCGGGCACTCGAGTTGACCAACGCCACCTCCAGCGCCGGTTCCTCGAGAGACTGCCGTGGATCGGGGAGCTTGGCCGGCAAGGCTCGGCGATCTTCAACCGTCAGTTCGAGCTCGCTACCCTCGATTCTCAAGGGCTGAGAGGGGCCGAGGATCAGCTCCACGGTGAGTCTCCCGCTGAGGTCATGCGGCCGTTCGAGGGTCGTCACCCCCATGTCGTGGCGCGAAGAGAGTTCCACCGGCTCTCTCTCCCCCTCGACCCAGCGACTCACCCGCGATTGCGCGATGGCCCCCGGATCGAGAACCACTGAAACCCGGGCATCGGAGAGCGAAATCACCAGCGCCCCCCCTCCGGGACCTGCCTCTCCAGCCTCGGACACCGATTGAGCTGGAACCGGCGTGCTCCCGAGGAAACCACAGGCGGCCAGCAACAGGGTGAAGAAGAGCGGCTTCAACGCAGGCACACCCAAAGATTCAGCCCCCGCCTACCGCCTCTCCCATCCAATGGGTTGAAGAAACGGAACTCAAAAAGTTGACTCACACGGTCCTTTCCACTCCTCAAAACCCCACGAAATCAGCATACATCGAGACAATCCGCCAATCGGCGATGGTGGCACTTACCTTGCTATTCACCCACCAAGAACGAGGGCGCCTCCCAAGGAACCGCCAAGGGGCCATGGACCGTTGCCGCGCCAATCACTCATCTGTTTTGCCTGACAGTGGCGGATGTCCGCCTAGGCGAGTCGATCACCCCCTGGTGAACGTCGCTAGTTGGCGCGACAACGGTCCATGGCCCTTTGGTTTCCGTATTCTGCCATGAGCGAGCGCCAGAAAAAAACAAACGCCCCCGGCTAGCCGAGGGCGTTGGCTTGGTGGACCCCTCGCTGAGGCCCACTCTGGCGTTGGCTAGCTCTTCGCGGAGCTAGAGCCTTCGCTATTCGACAGCCATATCCTTGAGTCCCTTGAGGGGGCGCACCTTGATGACACGGCTGGCCGGCTTGGCCTTGAACATCGTCTCTTCGCCCGTGAAGGGGTTGATTCCCTTGCGAGCCTTGGTGGCCGCCTTCTTCTTCACTACCACCTTGGCCAGGCCAGGTAGGGTGAAGGCGCCGCAGGAGCGCGGCTTCAGGTGACGGTGGATGACGTTGTTGAGCGAGGCGAAGACGGCAGCCACTTCCTTCTTGGAAAGGCCGGTATCCTCGGCAATGGTGGTCATTACCTGGGACTTGGTGAACGGATCGCGGACCGCGGTGGTCTTGGACATGTACCCTCCGGTTGACTAAACAATGGCAACCTAAGGCGGTTGCCGGGTCTCTTCTGGATTCCTGACCACAAACCTCCACCGCGTACTCCAGAAGAGCTTTCCCGAAACGGACCAAGATCGTAGGGGGTAGCTGAGGAAGGGCTGTGGGATCTGTCGCCAGCAGGCGGAGGATAGACGATCTGAGACTACGAGTCTAGGAGCAGAGTCTGTTTTTTCCCTGTTTTCTTAGCCTCCTCACAGCCTAACTTTCTGGCTCTAGAGTTGGGTAGAATCGGCCAAGTCGCAACCGGAGGAAATTCGTCATCATGAGCTTGCAAGGACAAACAGCGCTGGTCACCGGTGGCGCCCACCGGGTCGGCAAGGCCATCGCCCTCGCTCTGGCCAGCGCGGGAGCCAGCGTGGTGGTGCACTACCGAGGCTCGACCGAGGCTGCCGCGGAGACGGCCCACGAGATTCGCGCCCTAGGGGTCGAGGGCTGGCCCCTGCAAGCCGACCTGGCCAACCCGGCTGAGATCGAGGCGTTGTTCACCAGCATCGACCGCACCACAGGCCGTCTCGACATTCTGGTCAACAGCGCGGCGACCTTTGAGCGATGCCCGCTGGAGGAGATCTCTCTCGCCGATTGGGAGGCGGTGCAGGCGATCAATCTGCGCGCCCCGTTCCTCTGCATCCAGGAGGCGGCTCACAGGATCCGCCGAGGCGCCTCACAGCGTGGCGAGGGCAGTGGATCGATCATCAATATCGCCGACCTGAGCGGCCTTTACCCATGGAAGGGCTATGCCCACCACGGGGTCAGCAAGGCCGGTCTGACCCACTTGACCCGCATCGCGGCGGCCGAGCTTGGACCGGCCATCCGGGTGAACGCCGTGGTCCCCGGCGCCGTCTTGCCGCCTCCGGGTGTCGATCCAGCGAGCGAGCGATGGCGCACCACGGGCGAGCGACTACCGGTTGGCAAGACCGGCGATCCAGGGCGTATCGGCGAAGCCGTCGTTTTTCTAGCCAGCAACGATTTCATCACCGGTGAAGTACTGCGCGTCGACGGCGGCGAGCATCTCTTCGCCGGTAGCGGACGATAAACCCGACGAACTTGGAGATCACCTCGATGACCACCACCTACTCCGACCGCCTGCTGGTCAAGGATCTCTTACTGCGCGGCATCGTCGGCTTGAACGATTGGGAGCGCGAGAAGCAGCAGGACATCTTGATCAACCTCTGCCTGTTTACCGATATTCGCGCCGCCGGCTCTTCCGACAAGGCCGACGATATTCTCAATTACCGGACGGTTACCAAGGCGGTGATCGCTCATGTCGAAGAGTCTCGATATTTTCTAGTCGAGCGGCTAGCGACCGAGATCGCCCGCATCTGCCTCGACCTCGGCGCCGACCGGGTGCGGGTGCGCCTTGAGAAACCGGGCGCCCTGCGTTTCGCCTCGTCGGTGGGGGTGGAGATCGAAAGGCGGCCGAGCGACTTTGCCTGATCTCCCACGCCAGCCTTCTGAGGTTTCTAGCCCGCGAATCTTTCTCTCTCTCGGCTCCAATATCGAGGCCCACCTCAACCTGCCCCGAGCGGTGCGCCACCTCGCCGAGCGGGTCACCGTGCGCGGGACGTCCAAGGTCTATGCCTCCGCCGCGGTCGGCGGCCCGCCCAGCTCTCCGCCCTTTCTCAACGCGGCGGTGGAGATCGTTTCCCCGCTTGACCCCGCCGAATTCAAGTTCCAAATCTTGCGCCCCTTGGAGGCGCGACTGGGCCGTACGCGCGACGGCAATCGCTACGCTCCTCGAACGCTCGATCTCGATCTGGCACTGTGGGGCGAGCAACGGATCGACGATCCCCTCCACTCGATCGCGCTACCCGACCCGGACATCCTGCGCTACCCCCACGTCGCCCTGCCCTTGGCCGACTTGGCCCCCGAGTTCCGCCACCCCGTCACCGGCCAGACGCTCGGCGAGATCGCGGCGGCGCTCGCCGATTCGCAACAGATCCGCCATTGCCGAAGTTGCCGCCTCGATGGGCCTTCGGGATGAGCGCCCACCGCCTGGGAACCAACCCGCGAGGAGAAGGATCGGAGGAGGGACACCGTGAGGAGCGATGAAGGTACCCCAGTGAAGTTCTTGGAAACAGATCGGCTCCAGCTACGCCAGCCCGCACTCAGCGACGCGGATTTCGTCCTGCGCCTGCTCAACGAGCCCACCTTCCTCGAACACATCGGCGATCGCGGAGTCCGCACCCACGAGCAGGCGCGCGTCTACCTCCAAGAGCGCATGATGGCCAGCTTCGAGCGCTTCGGCCTCGGCATGTTCGTCGTCCTACGCGGAGAAGACGGGGCGGTGGCCGGCCTGTGTGGTTTGGTCCAACGCGAGGAGCTGGACGACGTGGACCTTGGCTTCGCCTTGTTACCCGAGTTCTGCTCGTTGGGTTACGCCAAGGAGGCGTGTCAAGCCGTCCTTGCCCACGCCAAGAGCCAGCTGCGCCTGGCGCGTCTGGTGGCGATCGTTGCGCCCACCAACGCGCGCTCGATTAGCCTCCTTGGGAAGCTCGGATTCCGCTTCGAGCGCAAGGTACGCATGGCGGCTGACGACGAAGAGATCGAGTTGCACGGGATTGATCTCTCGGGGATGGCTACGGCCGCGGAGATTCGAGCCCCATGGCGGTGACCAGATCGCGGGGCTCGCGCCAGTAAACTTGGTGGCCCAGGTGGCGAGCCGAATCCTTGAGTTCCGCTTGCCGACGATCTAGCTGGCGCGCTGCCTTGGCCGTATCCTCAGCACTGAGACTGACCCTGCCTCGCCGTAGGGCGAGCGCCAGCACCGCGAGGTCATTCACCGTGCCGAGACACTTGCACAGCTCTCGGCTCGCCCCATGCACCGCCAAGATTTCGCCGGTCTGAAAGGCGCGCAGGACGATCCAATAGTGCAGCAGGTACTTGCTGTCTTTGCGCCAGGAGTGAAACTGCTCGTCGTCACCATCACCGGAGAGCAGCGCTCGATGGGCGCGCCGGCCACGGCGGTAGGTCTGGTACAGGCCAGCGGCGACGCTCGCCCGAGGATCGTCGGCACAGCGCCAGCTAGCGCTGTGCGCGGCGACCGCGGCCAACGAGCCGATGGCGGCATCGAACGAGCCACTGGCCTCGACCCGCTCGCCTTCGGCGATCAGCCGCTGCCCGAGCAGCGCCGCCAGTTTCTTCCAAACTCGCGCCTCTCCCAGCGGCCGCTGCAAACCAAGTTCAGCGGCCGTGTCCACCATCACCCGCGCATCGCGCAGCGCGGAGAGTCGGCGAGACACGTCGCGAACGGCTTGGTTCTCGCGCTTGTAGCTCTCCTCGGAGAGGGTCAAACGCAGCAGGCGCAAGACCGCCCGAACGCGCTTGCACGCCTTGCGGGCCGCGTGCACCGCTTCATCGCAACCTTGGTCACGCTGGCGCAGCTCCTCCTGGGCCAGCGCCAGTTGCTGGAGGACGATGCGCCGCAAGCCGGCCCCCCAGTCCTCTGAGGGGAGCAGGCGATAGAGCGGTCCGGTGGGAAGGGAGTCCAAGGTGAGGAGTATACGCGCAGCGGTGGGTCGCGGCGGGAGATCTCCGCCACGGGTAGCCATCAGGGCCCGTCGCAGTGAAATCGGACCAACTCCGAAGCGAGGACCCTTGCGCCCATCCGAGTACGGAACTCGTTGGCCTGCCCGCGCTCCGCGTGGGTGCCACCCCCGTGACAGCCCCCACCGGGGAAACGGTTCAAGGAGTCTAAGGTAGGCCAACGAGTCCAAGTGTCCCGGAGGGGACCTGAGTGAAAGAATGGATTCCCGCTCTTCCCACAAGACCGTGGCGCAATCGAGGGTGCGATCCCCTCATCGAAATTGGAAATTTCGGACTCATCCTCGGATCCCTCCCCTTCTTGCCTGATAATTGAGAATCAATTACCATTAAGACCTCTTTCACCCGGCCATCCAACCACCCCTCTTGCGACCATCCTCGTCGAGTTGTGAACTTCTACTCCTCATCCCTGCTGCTCCTAGCCACCTTGGTTCCGCTGAGCGGCTGCCAGTTTTCCACCTCAGAAACCGTCAACCCCGCGGACTCCCGACTGCTCATCGGAGTCAGCGTGACGCCTCAGGCTTGGCTCGTCCAACGGCTAGGAGGCGAGCGGGTGGAGGTCTTGACCGTGGTGGGGCCAGCAGAGAGCCCGGTGACTTACCAGCCCACCGACGCTCAGGTGAGCCGGCTGCTCGCGGCGGACGCTTTCATCCGCATTGGAGTTCCCTGTGAGCAGGGACGCTGGTTCGCGGCTCTCGCGGGATCGAGGAAGGTGGAAATGGTCCACCAAGCGGAGCTGGTGGACACCCTCTCCGCCCAGCGACACCCGCACGGCGACGACGATCCCCACATTTGGCTAAGCCCTCGCCTTCTCGTCCCGCAAGCTCGTACCGTCACCGCCGCCCTCAGCCGTCTCGATCCCGTCCACGCCGCCGAGTTTCGAGCTAACCTGGCGCGCTTGGAGGGCGAATTGGAGGTTCTCGATCGAACGCTGGAAGCGAAGCTGGCCCCCTTGGCGGGAAGGCCGTTCTTCGTCTTTCACCCCTCCTGGGGCCACTTTGCCCACGCCTACGGCTTGCGCCAGGTGGCCATCGAACTGGACGGCAAGGAGCCGACGGAGTACCAGTTGACTTTGCTCCAGCAGGAGGCCCGCGAGAACGCCGTCCGCGCCATCTTCGTGCAACCCCAGATCGCCGGGCGCTCCGCCGAAGCGGTCGCCGCGGCGATTGGCGCGCGGCTGGTGATTCTCGACCCCATGGCGCCGGATGTCCTGGCCAACTTGTTGCGGGTCGCCGACAAGCTCCTGGCCGCCTACTCGATGCCATCGCGGTAGATGCCAACCCAGTAGATGCCAACCCAGTAAAAAGGCCACCATGTCTCCAACTTCCTTATCGACTCCCCCCCCCGTGGAGCACCCCGAGCCCGTGGTTCGGCTGCATGAAGTGAGCTTCGGCTACCCTCCCGCGCCCATGCGGCGGCCGGCGGTGCACGAGATCAACCTCGAGGTCACGAGCGACGACTTCCTCGGCTTGATCGGCCCCAACGGGGGTGGCAAGACCACTCTGCTCAAGCTGATCTTAGGTTTGCTGACCCCGCAGAAGGGCACCGTGGAACTCTTCGGCCGCAAGCCCCACGCGGCGACCCGGCGCCGCATCGGCTACGTGCCCCAACAGTCGGAGATCGACCCCTCGGTGCCGGCCACCGTCCTCGACATCGTGCTCACCGGCCGCCTCGGGCAGACGTCGTGGGGGGCGCGCTATCGCAAACCGGATATCGAGGCGGCTTTCGCGGCGCTCGAACAGGTGGAGGCCGCCAAGTTTGCCCGCAGACCGCTGGCGACCCTCTCGGGAGGCCAACGGCAACGGGTACTGATCGCCCGAGCTTTGGCTGGGGAGGCCGGTCTGCTCCTGCTCGACGAACCGACCGCCGGGGTCGACGCACGCCGGGAGCGGCAGTTTCTCGAACTTCTCCTGCGCCTCAACCAGGAGCTGCCCATCGTGCTGGTCAGCCATGACATCGGTTTCGTCTCGGCACACCTCAAGCACGTCGCCTGCCTTAACCACACTCTTACCCTCCATGCTGGCGGCAAGCTGACCGAGGGGGATGTCGAGGCGATGTACCACACCCCGGTTCTGGCCTTGCACCCGCATGGCTTCGCCCATTCCCACGCCGAAGAGACGGAACGCTGATGGTTCTGCTCGCCACCCTCCCTTTCTTTCGCGACATGGCGACCAACCCCTTCCTCGCCACCGGCCTGGCGGCGGCGCTGCTGGCGAGCCTCGCCTGTGGTCTGGTGGGCCCTTACGTGGTCAGTCGCCGGATCGTCTTTCTGAGCGGGGCCATCGCTCATATCGCGGTGGGGGGGGTCGGTCTTTCGATCTTCCTATCCACGGTTTATCCAGAGTATTTCAGCGCCCTCACCCCTCTGGCCGGCAGCATCGTCGCGGCGCTAGCGGCGGCGATCCTCCTTGCCTGGATGCGCCGCCGCTCCGGGGAACGCATCGACACCTTGATCGGCGCCCTGTGGGCCCTGGGGATGTCCGTCGGTATCTTGCTGATCAAGCTCACCCCCGGCTACCAAACCGAGTTGATGAGCTACCTCTTCGGCAACCTGGTCTTGGTGAGCCCGGAAAGCGTCAAACTGCTCTTCGCCCTCGCCGTGGTCATCGTCGTCGCCGTCCTCCTCTTCCACAAGCGGCTGCTGGCGGTGATCCTCGACGAGCAGCAGGCTGAGCTGCAAGGGGTGAACGTCCTCACCACCGAGATGCTCCTCCTCTCCTTGGTGGCGCTGACGGTGATCAGTCTGACCCAAGTGGTTGGTCTGATTCTGGTGATTGCTCTGTTGAGCCTGCCAGCGGCGACGGTGGGCCATCACGTCACCCGGTTGGCCCCGATGATGGGGCTGGCGACCTTGCTCTGCGCCCTCCTCACCACCGTGCCGCGGATCGCGGTCTACGGCACCGGGATCAGCCCCGAACCGGCGATCGTGATGACCGCGGTGGTCGTCTACCTACTTTCACTCCTCACCCGCGCCTGGCGCCAGCGGCGGTCAGCGAAGGCTGACCAAGCCCCCTCAGATCAAGAAAGCAACAGCCCCGGCCGGGAGGCCGGCTCCTTGGGGTGAATCGCGAAAAACCGCGTTTTTTCGCGAGAGGGGTCTCGGAGAGAGACCCCTTAGAACAACGAAGTCCTTCCGAGGACAACGGCGAGGGTTTCGGCGTCGACATTGCCGCCGCTCAAGATCACTCCGATCTTGCCACTCGCCCGGACCGCACCGCTGAGCAGCGCCGCGACGGGTAGGGCGCCCGAAGGTTCGACCACCAGCTTCATCCGGTAGAACAAGAACCGCACCGCCTCCGCGATCGCCTCCTCGCTGACCGTCTTCATCGCATGGACATTCTCGAGCACCAAGGGAAAGGTGAGTTCGCCGAGGCTAGGGGTCCGCGTTCCGTCGGCCACGGTCCGGGGATTGTGCACCGTTTGCAGTTGGCGGCTATAGAACGAGCGGGTGGCGTCGTCGGCCAGTTCGGGCTCGATGCCGATGACCTCGCATCCAGGGTCCACCGCCTTGGCGACGACCGCCGATCCACTCAGCAGACCACCGCCACCGCAGGGAACGAGCAGCTTGTCCAGCCTCCCCAGCTTCTCGAACATCTCCAACGCCACCGTACCCTGGCCGGCGATGACATCCAGGTGGTCGAAGGGTGGGATCAAGCAGAGGCCATTGTCCGTCTGCAATTCTTGAGCGACGAGCTGCCGATCGGTCACCTCGGGGTCGTACTCGATCACCGTGGCTCCGTACCCTTCGGTCGCCTCGCGCTTGATGGCAGGAGCATCGTTGGGCATCACGACCGTGGCCTCGATTCCCAGCATCCGCGCCACCAAGGCGACCGCTTGGCCGTGGTTGCCCGAAGAGAAGGCGAGAACGCCCTTCTCCCGTTGGCTTGGCGATAGCTGCGAGATGGCGTTGAAGGCACCGCGGAACTTGAAGGCGCCGACGCGCTGAAAATTCTCGCACTTCAAGAATATTTCGGCTCCGAGGCGCTCGTTCAAGGTCCGTGAGGAGAGTATCGGCGTCGCGTTGGCGTGGCCGGCAAGGCGCTTTTGGGCTGCTTGAATTCTTGGAAACATGGCTGCCTATCCTTAGATCTGAGCGGTCCACCACCCTTCGATACCGCGAGGGTGCAAACCACGGCCAGGGTTGGGACAAGAAATCGCTGAGCCGGCAGCCACATCCCGATAGACTCCGGCGGTGAACGAACGCGTGTTGATCATCGATGACGAACCCGGGATCCGCTCGACCTTGAGCGGGATCTTAGAGGATGAAGGCTACCGGACCGCCAGCGCGGCGACGGCGGGCGAGGGGCTGGCGATGCTCACCAGTCAGTCCTTCGATCTGGTGATGCTCGATGTCTGGCTACCGGACCGCGACGGGCTCGATCTGCTGCGAGAACTGCGCGAGACCGGGAGCGACCTACCGGTGATCGTGATCTCCGGCCACGGCAATATCGATTCCGCCGTCAAGGCGATCCGCTTGGGGGCACAGGACTATCTCGAGAAGCCGTTGAGCCTCTCGCGCATCGTCCTCACGGTCGCCAACGCCCTCGATCGCTTGCGCCTCTCGCGCGAGTTACAGCAACTGGCCGAGAAGGTCGAGCGCAGCGAACCGCTGATCGGCGCCAGCCCCCCAATGGTGCGACTCAAGGAGGATCTCAAGGTCGCCGCCGAGTCGGACAGTCGGATCCTGATCGTCGGCGAGAACGGTACGGGCAAGGAGCTGGTCGCACGCCAGATCCACCGTCTTTCCAAGCGAGCCGAGGCCCCGTTCGTGGACGTCAACTGCGCGGCGATTCCCGAGGAGCTGATCGAAAGCGAACTCTTCGGGCACATCAAGGGAGCCTTCACCGGCGCCACCGCCGACCGCCCCGGTCGCTTCGAACAAGCCGACGGCGGAACGCTCTTCCTAGACGAAATCGCCGACATGTCGCTCAAGACCCAAGCCAAGGTGCTGCGCGTCCTGCAAGAGCAGCGCTTCGAACGGGTCGGCAGCACCACGCCAACGAATGTTGACGTGCGTATCTTGGCGGCGACCAACAAGGATCTCGAAGAAGAGATCCGCGAAGGGCGATTCCGCGAAGATCTCTACTTCCGCCTCGCGGTCATTCCCCTGCGCATTCCACCTCTACGTGAGCGCGGCGACGACATCCAGCTTCTGGTCGACTTTTTTCTCAACCAGTTCTCCCACGAGATCGGCCGCCGACCCAAGGTGGTGGAAGCGACCGCCATGGACCGCTTGCGCGCCTACACATGGCCGGGCAATGTGCGCGAGCTGCGCAATGTTGTCGAGCGCATGATGATCATGGTGCGCTCGGACACCGTCCGAGCCAGCGATCTACCGGCCACGCTGGTGGGGGGAGCCGACGGCGACCAACAACCACTCTGGCAACAGGACTTCGCCTCCCTCAAGGAGGCTCGCGGCACCTTTGAAAAACGCTACATCGAGCGGCTCCTGGCCAAACTGGACGGCAACGTCTCACGCACCGCCCAGGCTCTGGGGCTGGAGCGCAGCAACCTCTACCGCAAGCTCAGGGCCTACGATATTCGCGTCCCTGGTCGGGGTCGGCCTACTGAGTAGGCCGACCCCGACCTTTCTTTTTTCAGGGGTTTCTCTCCGAAACCCCTCTCGCGAAAAAACGTCGTTTTTCGCGATTCACCCCGAGGAGCCGGCCTTACGGCCGGGGAGGCGCAGCTTGAAAAACTAGGCGGGGCGAAGAGCTGTGCCCTTCGCCCCGCCTCCCAGTCTCGGGTGCCCCTCCGGACCGAGACTAAGGTTGAGGGTGGCGCTGGGGGGGGGCGCCTGAATCTCCCACGGGCTCAGAAGACTAGGAGTCGGTGGAGCCCCATCTTGCCCCCCTCCTTTTGAAGTTCCTCTCCCGGGCGAGCCTTCACCTCGATCGCCTTCTCTGTGGTTTAATAGCCGCCATGAGTACCACTCCTCGCGGTCAGGTCGAAAACGACATCAAGATGGCCCTCAAGGCCGGCGAAAAGGAGCGTTTGTCGACCCTGCGTATGCTCTTGGCGGCGATCAAGAATGAGATCATCGCCAGTGGCAGCGAGGTCGATGAGGACCGTTTCGTCGCTCTGGTGCGCAAGGCAATCAAGCAGCGTCGAGAATCGGCCGGCTTCTTTCTTAAGGGCGACCGGGCGGAGTCCGCCGCTAAGGAGGAGCGTGAAATTGAATTCTTGCATCCCTACCTGCCGCAACAAGTCAGCGAAGAGGAGATCCGCCAGGCGGTGACCGATTTCATCGCCGATCAAGAGTTGAGCGGCCCCGCCGCGATGGGTACGGTGATGAAAGAGATGATGGCCCGTTTCGGTGCTCGAGCGGACGGTTCGGTGGTCAGCCGGCTGGCTCGAGAAACTCTGCTGAGCTAGTGGAAACCACCCCAACGGCCAGCTCACTTCGCCGCGTGGTGGTCGGCACCGCCGGCCACATCGACCACGGCAAAACCCGCTTGGTCGAGGCCTTAACCGGCACCGACTGCGACCGCTGGGCGGAGGAAAAAGAGCGCGGCATCACCATCGATCTCGGTTTCGCTCACTTCGCTACCGCGGATTTCCAAGTCGGTTTCATCGACGTCCCCGGCCATGAGCGCTTCCTCCACAACGCCCTCGCCGGCTTGGGCGGCATCCGCCTGCTTCTCTTGGTGGTGGCGGCGGACGAAGGGGTCAAGCCGCAGACGCGCGAGCATCTGGCCATTTGCTCTCTGCTCGGAATTCCGGCCGCGCTGGTCGCCCTCACCAAGTCGGATCTGGTGGATTCCGATCTCCTCGATTTGGCCCGGCTGGAGGTCGAAGAGCTCTTGGCCGACGGCCCCTTCGCCGGTGCCGCCATCCACGCCGTTTCCAGCCGCACCGGGGAGGGGATCGAAACTTTGCGCGGCGCTCTGCTGGAGCTGGCCGAGGGCCACCATCGCGAAGCCGACCCCCAACTGCCCACCCGCCTGCCGATCGATCGCGCTTTCTTGCTCAAAGGGCTCGGTTTGGTGGTCACCGGCACCCTGGTCGACGGCTCCATCGCGGTGGGCGATGAGCTGGAACTACTCCCCTCATCGATCCCGGTACGGGTGCGTGACGTGCAAGTGCACGGCAGCGCTCGCCAGCGCGCCCTGCCTGGCGAACGCACCTCGCTGCGTCTTTCGGGCGTCAGCCTGCCGCAAGTCGAGCGCGGCATGCAGCTGATCACCCCAGCCGCCTTCACCGCCCAGCGCGACTTAAGCGTCCGTTTGACCCTCCTGCCCGACGCTCCGGGAGCGCTGTCCGGCTCGACGCCGGTACGTCTCCACCACTTCGCCAGCGAGGTCATCGGCCGCTTGCGACCCCTCGATCCGGCGGTCATCGAGCCCGGCGCCACCGGCCTGGCCGAGATCCGCCTAGCCACCCCGATCGCCGCCGTGCGCAGCGACCGATTCATCGTCCGCCGGCCCTCGCCGCCCACCACTTTGGGCGGCGGCGAGGTGCTCGACCCCGCTTGGCGGCGACCGCGTGGCAAGGCCCTGTCGCAGATGACCGAACTCCTCCCACAAGGGGACCGGGAAGCGGTCCTCGCCTGGGTTCACGAGGCCGGCGAAGGGGCGGTCTCCGGCCACGAGGTCGCGCGGCGCCTCGGCCAGCCCCACCCCCAGGTCGAACCGGTGCTCAGCACGCTACGCGAGGAGGGCCGACTGTTGGCGACTCCCCCTAGACATCTCGGTGGCGGGCGAGGCCAGACCGTCTTTTGGCTTACCCCAGCCGCCTTCGCCAAGATCGTCCAGCGCGCCGAAGCCAGCCTCGCTAGCCTCTTCAAGCGTGACCGTCTCTCACCCGGCATGCCCAAGGCGGAGGCGGTCGAGCGCTTCTTCCCTGGACGTGGCAGCCGGCTCGCCGAGGTCTACCTCGACTGGCTGGTGGCGGCGAAAAAGATCGTCATCGCCGAGGGCCGAGTCACCCTCCCCGGTCGTGCCGACGCCCTGACCGCCACCGAGTCGGCCCTCGCCGCTGCCCTCACCGAACGGTTCGAGGCAGGTGGCCTCACCCCGGACGCTCCTGCCATCATGGCGCGCAATCTTGACAGTAAACCCCAGATCGTCGACGGTCTGGTGCGCTACTTGACCGAGCGCGGCAAGCTGGTGCGACTGCCCGATGGGCTGATCCTCGGTGCCGGCACCCTCCGCAAACTGCGCACCGACCTTCTCGCCACCGGCTGGGAGAGCTTCTCCGTGCCCCAGTTCAAGGAACGCTTCGAAGTGTCGCGGAAGTGGGCCATCCCGCTGCTCGAGCACCTCGATTCGGCCGGCGCCACCCGACGCATGGGCAACGAGCGGCTGGTGGTGCGACCCCGGTGAGCACCAGCGGAGCACTTCGGTCAACCCTTTGGGTAGCTCTACTCCTGGCCGCTACCGCGGCCATCGGGCAGACCGTCAGCCCATCCTGTGCGGGTGGGCTGAGCTACGACGACGGCAGTTTTGAAAACGCCTACGGCCTGGTCTC
>QIHU01000399.1 GCA_003231035.1 Acidobacteriota bacterium | reverse complement strand
GTAGAGCTCGACACGGACCCCATCGATCTCGGCTTGCCGCCACGGCTTGCTGGACAAGATCGGCGAAGTCGCTGGCAATGCCGCGGGCGTTGGCGTGGCCGCGGGCGGCGCGATGGACGCGGGGGCCGGAGCCGTCACCGCGGCCAGCGCACGGGTCGAAGTAGCTAACTCACCTCCACACCCCGGAGCCAGGATGCACAGCGCAGCCAGAGCCCAGAGTCGCGAGCCGCGAGCGTGGCGCGCCAACTCTCCGAGTGGACCCCCGAGTTGCCACGACCTCATTGGCCCGACCCACCTTGTTGAGCATCCGTCGCCTTTTCACCGGGTTCGTAGAGCGAACCCTCGACGCGCAGAATGCCCCACATCCCCTGCGGGAAGTCGGCCATGTTCATCGTCTTGTAGAGGTAGTCGCCCGGCTGACGGAAGGAACCGCCCGCGCTCTCAATCACCACGTCGAAATGGTTGCTGGCACCATGGCCGGCCCAGGCACCGAACCAGTTGGAGAGCGGGTTGGCGCCGATCTTGAGAGAGGAGTTCACGTAGGGCTCTTCCCGCCAAACGTGGCCGGCCAGTGAGAAGATCTCGTTCTGGCTGGTGCTGCCCGGACTGAGTAGCCGAATGCGCACCGGCGAACCCGGCCGGGCGGTGAAGATCGGGCTGGTCGGGTCGGCGCCGCCCACCGCCGTGTCCGAGAGGATGTCGGCGATGTCGTAGTCCAGATAGGGGCAAATCCCGCTCCCGGTCAGCACATCGACGTTGCGCATCGGCAACGGGGCCGATTTGTAGTTGATGGCCACCTGGTAAGGAGTGCAGGGCGAGGTGAAGCTCGGCACCAGCATCAGGTCGTTCCAGGTGATGACCACGAACTCGCGGAACGAACCATCTTCGGTGTAGACGGTGGCCGAGGTGCGATCGCCACGATCGGCCACCCAGGTCGCATCCTCCGGCTCGATGATCAAGGCTCCACCGAGACCCAAGGGCTGCTGGTATAGCGGATCAGCCGGCATCAGGTTGGAGGAGCCGAACTCGGCCGGCGTCCAGTGGCCTCGACCGTCGCGGTCCTCGCGGATCCCGGCGTACCAGGTGTAGCTCGTCTGCTCGCCGATCGCCGCCGTCTGAACCGGGTTGAGACCGGCGTTGTAACCGTCGCTCAGGGCCACATCGAACGACACCAGCTGCGGATGGAGGCCGACCTCGAAGGATATGTCCTTCAAGTCGATGTCGATCGGCGCCTGGTGGGTCACCAACCCGGTCGCCGATCCGGTCTTTTCGAGTTCGGCGATCGCCGCTCGCACCTTCTTCTCGTCGATCTTGTTGTGCAGGGTCACCTGAATACAGTCGCCCGCGGCGGCCCGCAGCACCAGCGGATAAGGTGCCTCGATCTCACTCTTGAGCACCGGCGTGGCGCCCGAGTGATCGATATCGCCGCCCAGATCGACCCCCTCGTACCGGGCCTCGTTGAGCACGTACATCAACGAGCCTTTGCCTTCGAGGGTCAGCGTCTCCGGCTTGCCGTTGACCGTCTGCTCGACCCGGCTGTAGACGATCTCGCCGCCGCCCGCCAGGATGCTGGTCGCATCGATCGCCCAAACGTCGAACTCCCGCAACGGCGCGCCGTCAGGGCAGACCGGAATCGGCGTATTGCTACCGGGCCGGTTGTTGGGCAACGGCCGCAGATCCTTTTGCTCGTCGCGGTAGGCCCGCAACAGGCCCCAGCTACCGTTAGCCACGCCGCTGATCGCCGCCCCCGCGTTGTAGAGGTGGTCGGCCGTCTCGCGGCTCGAGTTGGGGACGGTGAAGTCGAACTCAAAATGCTCGGATAGGCCGAGCGTCTGGCTGTTGCGGTAGCCGGAGTTCTCGGACGGATCCTCAAACAGCCAGCGCGCGCCGTGGAGGGTGAAGTTCTTGACTTCGAGATGGGCGCCGGCCAGCACCGCCACCTCGACCTTGTCGCCCATGTAGCTGCGCAGCAGCGGCGTGTAAGGATCGGTCGGTAGCATTCCCGCCGTCAGTTGAGGCTCCAACTGGCCGGTTCCGGGCCGCTGGCCAATTCCTGGGAAACCGACCGCCGGCCGTTGCGTGTTGAGGGTCGTGTAGGGCGCGGTCCCCACGTAAGGTCGCTCCACCGACAAATAGGCATTGGCCGCGTCGGTGGGATCCGGCCCGCTGCCCGTGAAGCTCCCTTGCAAGCGCGGCCCCGGCGGCTCCGCCCGATAGTTGATCGAGGTCAGCCCGAGGCCGGGATCCCAGATCGACAGCGGCGGGATGAAGGTCGAGATCAACTGCGGGCAGGGCGCGTACTGCTTCTCCTTGCCCTTGCAGGTGAACTGGGCCGGAGGGCTCATCGCGTTCTGGAAGTTCTCGTAGTTGGTACCGAACTGGAAGGCCTTTCCGCCCGTGGTTTGGTCGGCATTGGCGCCCTTCTCAAGCCCCAGCGGGTAGCCGTAGCCCGGTTTGTAGGCGAGTTGGAAATCTTGGAAGGCGAGGCCAAACTCGCGGTAGCTCTCTCCGGGGTTGTCCGGGACTTCGATGTTGGCTTGCCAACTGGTGGGGCCGCCGTCGATCCGGCCGCTGCTGGTCGGTGGGCCGTTGGGCTCTTCGAGTCGTGGACCGAGCTGCTGGTTGGTGGCCGGATCCCACCAAGTCGAACCCTCCGGCTCGACCAACAAGCCGGCGTAGAGGCCCGCCTGCTGATGGGTCGAGGGGCTGAAGTGGTCGTGGGTGAAGACGGTGCGCAGGGTGCGATCGGTGCCGGTCTCATTGAGCAAGGGATCGGCGTACCAGCGCTGGTACTCGGTCTGCGCACCCAGCCACTCCTGGTGGTACTTGGGGAAACGGCCGAAGAAGGGATGCGGCTTCGCTGACAGCTTGACCCGCTCGCCGTCCGCCGTTTCGAGGCCACCGGCGGCGTTGATCGCGGCGATCCGCTTCTGCACCGCCTGCGGGCTGAAGGCACCGTCTTCGTAATTCCAGCCGTTGGAGGCGCCGTCTGAAGAGGTGACGTCGAACTTCACCAGATGAATGTGCTGGCCGAGGATGTCGGTCGGGGTGCGCACCTGGAAGTCGTCGAGTTCGTAGTAGTCGGGAACCAGGTTGGTGTGCATGTAGATGATGCAGTCCCGCGAGTTGGCGCGGAAGAAGAAGGGTTGCGCCGGCCGCAAGTTGTCGAGCGTCGGCACCACGTCTTCCCACAGCGCGATCATGCGCAATTGGGAGAAGTGCCAGCCCTCCTTGTTGAGCACCACATCGTGTTGCAGGTTGGCCGCCTTGTAGACCCGCTGGTGCCCCTCGGGCGTCCCTTCGATGTCGACGCACGGATCGGCGTAGGGTGCCCCATGGACCGGCCCCAAGCCGTTGGCGATGAAGGTCGCCGGCTTGCCAGCCGGAGTGAAGGAGGGGTGCTCGCGCTGGGCGTGGAACGCCATCGCCACCCGCTCGGCCGGCTCGCCCTCTTCGTCGAGCTTCTTGGCGTTGAGGACCTGCGAGTCTTTCTCGAAGTTCTGGTAAGTGTGCTGCTCGGTGGTCTGATTGCCGGTCCGCTGCACGATGTGACGCGGTAGGCCACCGTCAAAGGCGAGATCGAGCGGCGGGTGCGGCGCCCGGCTTCCGGCGACGCCGGGGATGTAGAAGGGGAAACCAGGGTTCTTCGGCGGCACCCCGCCGGCCCAGATCGAGCGATCGATCTGCCCGGTCTTGGGATCGATGCGCACCGCGGCCGGCATCGGCGCCATGGCCCGTTGCGGGACTGGTACCACCGCCGGAATCGGCGTCCCGGCCAGAATTTCACCATCCGGCAAGGCACGGCCCGCGGCGTGACCGTCGATGAGCGGCGTTCCGCCCTCGAAGACGTCATGGCTGCGCCACAGGCTCCACATTCCGGCGGCGAAGTGAGGGTAAAAGTGGCAATGGAAGATCGAATCCCCGACCGTCAGATTCTTGTTGCCGCTGCCGTTGTAGACCATTTCCAGGGTGTAGCCCGAACCGGGGCCGATCGCCTGGCTGTCGAGGTAATGACCGTCGTCGGCATCGGGCGAGTGCAGCCATTGCTGGGCGTGCTGGTGATGCAAATGGTGCAGCGAAGCGCCGCCGTGCAGCACCCGGAACTTGACGTGATCCCACAGGTAGCTGTGGTACACGTTGGAGGGATCGTCAGGATAGGAAACGGTGGTGTATGGATGGAGTTGGCCGTTGCCACCCGTCTGCTCTGTCCAGGTCGGAGTCTCCACCACCATCGCCGGGTCGCCCACCGCCCAGGCGCTCAAGAAGAACTCCTCGAACTGGCAGTCGGCACACTGGTGCATCGGGCCAACCTCGAACCGGTTGGCCAGGATCTCGTTGGAGATGCCGGCGGAGCCGTAGTTGATGGCGAAGGCGTCCTCGCCGTTGACCAACACCTGCGAGAGGATTTGATCCTCCTCCGGCGCGGTCGACGGCGGCGAGTAGAGATCCTGAAAGGCCTGCGTCGAGTAGTCCGTGACCTCGTGGTAAATGATGGTGAATTCCCGGTACGACTGCCGGCGATCGGGCGAGGCGGCGACCGGAGCGAAGGTCGAGCTATCGCCGGTGAACTCGCCGCGATGGGGGCCGGTGATGATCGCGGTCAAGTCGCTATGGACTAGATTCAACTCTCCGTCGATCATCCTCAGGATCGGCTTGCCGGCCAACTTGCCGTAGCGCGCCGGGTCGTCGGGATAGTGCGCGTCGTAGTCGAGAATCGGGTGACCGTCCGGTGTGGTTTCACCGGTCGAAGCGAGATCGAGATCGGCCTTGGTCACCTGGCTGCGATACCACTCGGCCCCGGGCGGCTCCACATGGAGCGCTCCGAAGAGCCCTTCCGAGAGCTGTCCGCCCACCGGAAAAACGGTGGGCACCTGGGCGCCGATCGGAGCCACGAAGCTGTACAGCAAGAAGGTCCCTTGCTCGGGTGCGTAGAGGCGGTAGGTGGTCGAATCGCCGGGTGCGACCTGACTACTCGGGTTGCTGGCCACCCAACTACCATCGTCCGCCGGGCCGGTGCGCCACTCCAAACCGTCGACGTGCAGCGACACCGCGCGGGTGGTGACCAAGTTAGGAGAGTCCGACGAGGGATCGAGATAGTTGGTCAGGCGCACGTCCAAACACTGCCCCTGGTTCACCCGCAACACCAAAGGCCGCGGCCGCTTGCCAGCGCGCAAGACCACCGACCCAGGCCCCAGCGTGGAAGAACCCTCGGGCGCCACCACGTCGCTAGCCAGAGCGAAGATCGTCCCACCTGGAATGTACGACCCAAGGCGATTGAGCATCAACGGCTGGTCCATAGCGACCACATCGGCCTGCACGGTACCGGCCGAACAGTCGGGAACCGGCGGGAGCTTGACCCCCCCATTGTGCGGCGAACAGCCCGCCAGCGAGATCATCAAGGCTGCCAAGGAGAACAGGGAAAAGCTACCGACAAGTTGGAATCCACCGCGTCGCATACAACACCTCCATCGCCTCGGCAACCCTTGAAGGTCCCGAAGCGAGTCTCTAAGCCTTTGAAATAGGGGTCTGTATTGAGGAGTGCTCGCCCGCGCATTTCCGTTTCACTGGGAGTTTCAGGAAGGGCGCCGAGGAAGGGTGAAGGCCCCCATTGACATTGTGGTTCAAACAAGTAACCATCTGGTTACTTGTTATGACCAAGATGGACGCCCTCTTTCACGCCCTGGCCAACGCCACCCGGCGGACGATCCTGGATCTAGTCCGGGAAAGCCCCGGAGGCAACGTTGCTCAGCTCTGCTCTCACTTCCCGATGAGCCGGATCGGGGTGATGAAGCATCTGAAGATCCTGGTGGATGCCGACTTGATCTTGTCGATCAAGGAAGGGCGCGAACGTCAGCTCTACTTCAACGTGATCCCGATCCAGACCGCCTACGACCGCTGGACCACCCAGTACAGCGGGTTGTGGGCAGGTCGATTGACCCAGTTGAAGCAGGCCATCGAGTCCAACCGGCCCTCCGCGCTACCTCCTGAGATGGAGGAGCGCGGACCGAGGCCACACCCACAAACCGAGGAGGAATCGTGACCCAGCCGAAGAAGGAGATGTTCAAAATCCACATCCGGGGGACGCTCGACAGCGTCTGGCAGGAGCTGACCCGCACCGATGGCCTGCAACGGGCGATGTTCAACTCACGCTTGCACACGGACGGCGTGCAGCCGGGCGGCCAGTTGCGGATGCGCTCGCCCAACGGAAAGTACACCGCGGTCACCGGCCAGTACATCGAGGTCGAAGAGAAGGTGAAGCTGTCGCACACCTTCCGCTTCGCCGCCTACGACGACCCGGAGTGCACGGTGATCTACGAGCTCCAAGAGGTGGACGACGGTGTCGAACTCACTCTGACCGTCGACAACCTCCCGGAAGGCACCAAGACGGCCAAACAAATGCGTCAAGGCGGCACCTTCATCGTCAACAACCTGAAAGCGATCATCGAAACCGGCAAGCCCACCTTCGGTGCTCGCATGCTCTTTGTGCTCTTCAAGCTGATGGCACCGTTCAGCCCCAAGAAGAGCCTTTCCGTCAATTGGCCAATCTGACCCGGTCCATTCACTTTGGAGGGAAACCCACCATGATTCGCAGCATCCTCGCAGTCATCGCCGGCTACGCCACCTGGACCGTGATCTTCCTCGGCGGAAACCAGCTACTCTTCGCCCTGTTCAAGAACCGCTACCGGGACGACATGAGCACCGACGACGGTATGGTCCTCCTAGCCACCCTGGCACTCAGCCTCCTCGCCTCCATCGCCGCCGGCTGGGTGACCATGGCCATCGCCAAAGCCAAGCCAGTCCCGCATACCCTGGCACTCGGTTTGGCCCTACTAGCGACCGGAATTCCGGTGCAGATGAGCTACTGGGACTCCAGTCCGCTGTGGTACCACCTCTGCTTCTTGGGATTGCTGTTGCCGGGCAGCGTGCTGGGAGGAAAGCTGCGGGGAGGAAGCTAGCCTCGGGCTAGCGCGCGGAGTTCAGCGAGGATTTGTTTCCGCGCCCGTCGGTTGCAATCTCTTAGACCACCAAGTCGGCCGCATCTGGAGTGAATCTCGCCGATCGTGGCCAAGATCTGGCTGAGGGCGAGACGCGAGACGTTGGTGGCGGTGCGGAAGATCCACGCCAGCCTCTGTATCACAAGTGTCAGGCCCGTTCCGCTTCCATGAGAAGACCAAGGTGCTATCGGCTGGACCATGTCTCGGCGACACGAAACGCTCGCCGCATGCGGCCCTGGGCCGCGCGGGAGAGTCCGTGGCTCGTCGTACTCGAAGGCGAAGACTTCCTTGCCGCGTTCCGGCGTGGCTGTCAGATGCCCCATGAGCGTTGGCCCTCCGAGCTCTGCCCAGTCGGCGACGACTTCGATGAAGCGCTGCTCGCTCATAACTTCTCGCTCGTGATCTTGGCGCTCTTGGACGCACCCGAGCCTGAACTGCGCTTCGGTGCACGCCGCCGAGTCGGAAGGTTGGCATCTTGCAACTTGCGCCCGAGCTCGTCGTCACGGGCGACCAGGCCGAGATCTCCATGCAGACCCAAGCTGTGTAGGACGTTGGCATAGGAGCCGAAGGTGACGCCGGGCTCGCCGCCCTCCACGGCGCGAAGCGTGGTGCGCGACATCCCGGCTCGCTCGGCGACAAGCTCCATTGAGAACCCGCGCCGCAGCCGTGCAAGGCGGATGTTCTCGCCAAGCTCCTTCAGGAGCCGTGCCACTGCTGGGTGTGGTGTCTTGGTTTTCCTTGGCATAATGAGCAGTATTCTGGTCGAAAAATTGTTTTTTGGCAAAAATAGCACCTCTTGCCTTGCGAGCCGCGTTGCTGTGGTAGGCCGCGTCCACTACGACTTCGACCAGCAGTGTGTCCGGCAGACTAGGCGCAGCCTCCGCCTCTTCCAGCAAGTAGGACACTTAATCCATGGCTGCCTGGACCGTCACCACGGGCTGCTAGAGAGCTGCTCGGCAACCGATCGGCAAGAATACTCTTGGCAAGAGAACTCTTGCAGGATGAATGCTTTGAGATTCGCCAGCCGATCGGAACCTGCCAGATATCAATTGCCTATGCCCATTCCCAGCTCCCGCGTCGGAGAACCACTCGTCCTGCTCAACATCGCTCAGCAGCGAAAATGAACGCTGCTCGCCAACGCGGAGCCGGAGGAAGCTTCACTCAGTGATAACTTGCGGCCGGTCTTAGACCGTGAACGCCATGTCATCTTCCTCTTCAGTTGCCCAGCCTGACGCGCGTCGCGCCCACCCTTTTCGCTTCTCGGGCCTGCACGGCCTTGCGGTCGGTTCTTGGAAGCCGGAGGAGCTGGAAGCGGAGGTGCGGCGGATTGTCGACCCGGCGGCGGCGCGGCGCAGCCTGCACTGGGGACGTAACTACCTTTACCAGGCGGAGTTGACCCGCGGGAACGAGACGATTTCGGTGGCGGTCAAGCAATTTCGTGGCGAGGGCCTCAAGGAGCGTTGGCGGCGGCGCTGGCGGGGGACCAAGGCGCGCCTTTCCTGGGATCTGGCGCGCGCCTTCGTGGATGCTCGGGTGCATACACCGGAGCCGTTGTTGTTGATCGAATCGGAAGCGCCGGATGGGCCGGCTTTCTATGTTTGCCGCCATCTCGAAGGGACCACCGAAGCGCGATACCTGCTGCGCGCCGCGGCGGCGGGACGAGCCGCCGAGGAGTTCCCCGAGATCGACCTGGTCGTTTTTCTTACAAGACTCGGAGCCGCCGCCCGCAAGCTGCACGACGCGGGAATTCTGCACCGCGACCTGTCGGTCGGTAACGTGCTGATCGAGCCTCGTGGCGTCGACGACCCGCGGCTTTGGCTGGTGGACCTCAACCGCGCCCGCCGAGGTTCGAAACCCGGGCGGTTCGCTCGCATGCGTGATCTCTGTCGTTTGGCGCTTTTCCGGCCCGAGGATCGAGCCCGGCTGCTCCACGGCTATTTCGGCGCCACGCCTAGCCCGAGTTCGCTCACCCTGTATTCCTCGCTGCACCACCTGTTTCAGCTCCGCAACCGGGTCAAGGCGCCGCTGGCGCCCCTGCGCAAGCGCCTTTCAGGCAAGCTGGGCCCGCGCCGTCCTCACGCCCATATTCCCGACGCGCCAACCGGGGCCTCGACCCGCGACAAGGTGGTTTGGGACTATCTTTCCGACCAGCCGCACCAACATGCCACGCGGGCCGAGAAGGCGGCGATTCGTTTCACCGATCTTGGAGGTCACCTCGAGCAGGCCCGCATCATCGCCGCGACTCTACCTAGGGTGTGGAAACGCCACCGCCAGTTGACCGCCGGCCTGCATCGCCAACCCATCGTCTGGGACGGAATGGGCCTTTGTTTGCGACCCCAGCCCCAAGATCCTCAAGGATTGCTCAACGCGGTGGAACAACTCGGAGTTCGCAAGTTGCTCCTGCGCCTTCACCCCTGGCAGGAAGAGCACGATGCGGAGGAGGAGTTGGCGCGCGAGTTGGTGGCACGGGGTTACGAGCTGGCCTTCGCGCTGCCCCAGAACCGGGATTTGGTGCGCGACCCCGAACGGTGGCGTGCGGCGATAGCCCAGATCGGCGAGCGCTTCGCACCGCTGGGTTGCCACTTCCAGATCGGCCAAGCGATCAATCGCAGCAAATGGGGAATCTGGCGGGCGCAGGAGTATGTCGACCTCTACTTGGCGGCCGCCGAACTGCTGCGCCAGCACCCGGGAGTGAAGCTGCTGGGTCCTTCGGTGATCGACTTCGAGCATCACACCACCGCCGCCCTGTTGAATCTTAGGCGCCCTGGCTTGCGCTTCGACATTGTCTCGGCGCTTCTCTACGTGGATCGCCGCGGAGCCCCGGAGAGCCGTCAGGCCGGTTTCGACACCGTGGGCAAGGCAACCCTGCTCAAGGCGATCGCCGAAACTTCGCGCAACGCCGACCCGCGCTGTTGGATCACCGAGTTCAACTGGCCGCTGTGGGAAGGGCCGCACTCCCCCGCCGGCAAGAAGGTCTCGGTGGACGAAGAAACGGCGGCCGATTACACGGTGCGCTACTTTCTGTTGACTCTAGCCTGCGGGCTGATCGAACGGGTTTACTTCTGGCAACTCGCCGCCCGCGGCTACGGCCTGTTAGCGCCGAGCGAAGAGGGAACTCTTAACGACGCTAGGAGGCGCCCTGCCTTCGCCGCCATCGCCACGTTGCATCGCCACCTCGAAGACACGACCTGTGAAGGGCGACTACCCGCGCCCCAGGGAGCGCGGCTCCTGCGCTTTACTCGAAACGACGGCGGGGAAACCGTGGTCGGCTGGACCACCGGCAGCCGGGCCGACCCGGCGGTGACCATCGAGCTACCCGGCACACCGCACACCGTTGTCGACCGCGACGGCAATGAGCTTCCTTCGACAAGTCCCCAAGTCCAGTTGCGCTCTTCGCCAACCTACTTCCGCTTCTAGGAGCCCCTAATCGAGGTCGAACGGGCGCAACGGCGGCCCCTCGTCGGGATCTTCCTCCGCCCGCTTCATCGCCTCGCGAAACTTCTCTTCCAGCAACCGGTCGCGATCTTTGTAGGCGACCTTTTCGCGCTCGAAGACTGCCTCGGCGCGGGCTTTCTGATCATCCAGCCCTTGCAACAGATCGTCAAAGTTATGGCCGCCAGCTACGGGGCGCTTCGCCGCTCGGTGGTGGAGCACCGTGCCGGTGGCAAGGTCGATCTTCAACTCGCAACCACAGTCCGGGCAGGTAACGGTCAATTGTCCACGATCAGCCATCCCGGCCATTCTACGCCTACCGGTAAACTCAGCGCATGAATGAAACTCTACCGAGCCGCGAACAAGCCTGGGATCTGCTCTGCGAATACACCGCCAAGCCCGGCCTGCGCAAGCATGGCCTCGGCGTTGAAGGCTGCATGCGCTATTTCGCCCGCAAGGCGGGCGAAGACGAAGAGCTCTGGGGGCTCACCGGCCTCCTCCACGACTTCGACTACGAACGCTGGCCTGACGAGGAGAACCATCCCTACCGGGGTGTCGAGATCCTGGAGAAACTTGGCTATCCCGAAGTCATGCGCACCGCGATCCTCGGCCACGCGCCCTACACCGGGGTGACGCGGGAAACGGCGCTCGCCAAAACGCTGTTCGCGGTGGATGAGTTGTCCGGCTTCATCGTCGCCGTCGCCCTGATCAAGCCCTCGAAGAAGTTGGCGGACGTCGACCTGCGTGGGGTCACCAAGCGACTCAAAGAGAAGGCGTTCGCGCGCGGCGTCAGCCGCGACGATGTGCGCACCGGCGCCGAGGAGCTAGGGGTGCCGCTGGACGAACACATCCAGGCGACCCTCGAGGCCATGCGGAGCATCTCCAACGAACTCGGTCTCTAGGAGGCGGTCCTGCGCCCTGAAGGCGGGGACAACGCCACGGCGAACACCCCGGCCCAGCCCAAGGCGGCCAGTAGGCAGCCGAGCAAGAAACCAGGAGGACGATAGATCAGGGCTATTCTGTGCGACCCCGCTGGCAAGGAAGCGGTGACGGAGGGTGTCTGAGGCGCGACCGACTGCTGACGCCGACCATTGAGCAGTAGTCGCCAGCCGCCATCTTGGTAGATGCTCGACTCCAACCTGCTCGGCACGGGGTTCTCTACCCGGCCCCGCCAATCGAGGCTCTCCCCAGCCGCGCCGTCCCGCCAACTCGGCGAAGGCTGCTCCGGGGTCAGAAACACTCGGTGTTTGGGCCGCGGGCGCTGCCAAACCCAACCGGACGGATCGCGCAACACCAGGCGTAGCGGTGGCGGGAGTTCAGCGCCAGGAGGAGTCAGTACCCAGCGCACCGCCAAACGATCGTAGAGCGTGTGCTCGGGGTAAGCGTAGATCGGTGATTCACCCTGCCAACCCACGATCAAGGGCGTGGCCACCTCGTACACCGAGTTGGGAGCCATCGGACCCGCGGTGCGAAAGTCCGAAAGACCGTAGAGACTCGCCAAATTCGCCGGCAAGGCTCGCCCAAGCGCCACCAAACGCCAACCCGCTCCCGGCGGCGACCGCGCCAACTGCTCTTGCAAGTAGGCGATCGACGGCGGAACCGCTTGGGCAAGACGCTGGGGGCTGGGCGGATTGGCCGGCCGGTGGATGAGCAACAGCTCCATCGCCACCAGAACCGCCAGGCCGTAGGAGAGCCAACGCTTGCCGCCCCGGCTCCAACCGGCGAGTAACAGCAGGCCACTGGAGGCAACGAGAAACCTCACCTGCCAGCGTAACCAACCCAGGCGGAAGATCTCGAGCAGGGCAGGATCGCCCGGATGGGCAAAATTTGTATAGCCCCAAGCCAAGATCACTGCCAAGAGGCCACCGCCAGCGGCGAGGGCGAGCAGGGGCCGGAAGCGCCGGCCGGAGCGCGGCCAGTCCGGGCGCTGCCACCGGTGCAGCTCGCAAACCGCCAAATAGACCAGGCTGAATCCCAGGGGCAGTAACAACCGATGGTAAAATCTCGATCCGCCTCCTCCCGGCAGATGGCGCAGCAGTTCCGGCAAGCCCGGAGGCAAAGCAATCACCAGGGTGCAGAAGGCGACGACTCCCCACATCAACCCTTCCTGCCGATGGAGCCCCTCAGAAGATTCGCTAGAGTTCCCACGTCGACGCCCCAAGAATCTCGACCCACCCAACACAACCAAGAGTAGACAGACGGTGCCGACGAAGCCGGAGCCATCCTCGTTGATGTTGTCGTTGCCCCAATAGTGGACGAAACGGTCATTGCCGAAGGCGTTGGGAGCGACGAGCGGCAGCAGCCGGGCAACAACGCGTGTCCCGAAGGCGGGTAGTTCGATCACCGCATCCTGAGCCAAACGAGCGGCACGCAGGCTCTGTGGAGCGTAGAGCGCCGCCGGCAGCAGCGCTGGCGAAACCAAGCAGAGGGCCAAGAGGAGGCTGACCAAGGTCCGCCGAGACGCTCCGGCGGCCATCGTGGTACCCGCTGAACGCAATAGCTGACGACGCCGGGAGAGATAAAACAGGGTCGCCATCGCGAGCACGTAGACCACCGTCTCGGGATGGCCACTGAGCAGCAAGCCACTCACCACCGCACAGAGCAAGAGGCCGTCGCGCCGGCCAGCACGGTCCTGACAACGCGCCAGCGCGTAGAGCACCGCCGGTAGCCACACCGCCGAGTTGGCCAGCGGCCAGCCCAACCACAAAATGAGAAATCCTCCGAGTCCCCAGGCTAGAGAACCAACCAGCGCCGGCCCCTCTCCCAACCCCTGCCGGCGCAGCAGTAGACCAGTGAAGAGGAGAGCCAAAAAGACCCGCAACGCGGCCGTGACACCGGCGGCACTGACCACGGGAAAGAGAACCGCGGCCAGGGTGAGAGGTTGCAGCGCCTGGGCCTGCGGATCGGCCAGCAGGGGCATCCCAGCACCCATGCGCGAACTCCACAGCGGCCAGCGGCCGTCGGCAAGTTGCCGACGCACCTCCCCCTGAGCCGGTGCGATCAACTGCAACAGGTCGCTGTGCAGCGGGTTTCCGTGCGGTTCGGTGGCCACGAGTTCCCGGAAAGGGACCTCGCCACGCAGACTGTCGAGCGGCAACAGGGAATCTCCGGCAACTAGAACCCGCCCGAAGAGCGCCGATAGAATCAGCAGGTAGACCGCGCGATCGAGCCAGCTCACCCGGTCGAACCAGCGATTCAAGAACCAGATCGTCAGCGTGCATAGGGCCAAGACCCATAAACCGGGATAGAGACTAGAAACGGGAGTGGCGAGCATGGTTGAAGGCAGTCTATCGGCGCGGCCAGAATGGTGCTCGACCGAGCCGGGAACTAACCCGCCCGAGGCTGAGTCCAACTTGACACTCTCAAGTCCCTGGGTTACAAACCAGGGGTCGCCAAGTTCGAAACTCGATGTCTGGTTCAGGTTGGGGAGGAACTCATGACTCGTCTACTCAGAACGACTCTCTTAGCCGTCCTTCTTGCCACTGCTCTCGGGTGTGGCGAAGTCGAGACTGTCCAACTGGGCGCCATTCTTCCGTTGACGGGCTCTTCCGCCGTCTACGGAGAGTCGATCCGCAATGGGATCCAGATGGCCTTTGACGAGGTTCAAGCGCAAGGCGAGGTGCCTTTCCCCATCGCGCTGAAGATCGTCGACTCAGCGAGCGACCCCCAGATAGCCCGCGAAGCCACCGACCAGCTCTTGCAGGGCGGAGCTCTAACCATCATCGGCGGCGTGACCTCCGCCGAAGCGCTGGAGATGGTGGAAGTCGCGGACACCTACGGCAAGATCATTTTGTCGCCTTCCGCCTCCAGCCCCTCTCTCACCGGCGTGTCGCAGAACTTCTTTCGTGTTTTCCCCTCCGACTTCCTGGATGGAGCCAAGATGGGGAACTTCTCGACCCAGAAACTGGCCCAAGAATCGGTCGTGATCATGGCTGCCGAGTCGCTCTACGGACGCGGCAGTCAGCAAGTCTTCAAGGACGAGTTCGAGCGCTACGGAGGGGTTGTCCTAGAGGTCATCGAGTACCCAGGCGGAACGTCGGATTTCTCAGGCTTGTCGGCCCGAGCGGTCAGTCTCAAGCCAGATGCTATTTATCTGGCTGACTTCGGTGGCGAAGTCAGCGCCGCCGTCAAGGAAATTCGCAAGCTCAAGTTTCCAGGACGAATTCTCACCACCCATGCCTTCGCTTCACCGGAAGCCCTGGCTGAAGCTGGCGATGCCGCCGAGGGTGTTCTCTTGACCCAACCGCGCTACGAGGTAGACAGCGAAGAGCCGCATATCGCCAGTTTTGTCGAGCGCTACACCCAAGCCTACGGCAAGGCTCCAGATCTCTACGCCGCTCACGGTTACGACGCGATGCTCGTCATCGCCGAGGCGCTCAAGAACTCCAAACGGCCAGCAACCAACGAATTGAGCAAGGGCCTTCGAGGTCTTCAGGACTTCCCCGGCGTCACCGGCAACATCCAGTTCGACGAGAAGGGTGACGTCCAGAAGTTCCCACGGGTCTACATTGTCAACGATGGGCAGCTTTTCGACTACGACAGCTACGTCGAAGCCCGCCGCGAAGAACTACGGCAGAAGATGAGAGAACTGGAAGGCCAGAGCCGCGCCTCTAGAAACTAGTTGCGGCCCACTTCCCACTTGCCACGCGCTCTGGACCGGATCGTCTTGTTGACCGAATCGCCTTGCTGACTGCACGCCGGATCTTCCGCCATCGCGGCTTGCTAGCCACCCTGGTAGCACGCGAACTCAAAGCGCGCTACCGCGGCTCGTTCTTGGGCTTGCTGTGGTCGTTGGTCAATCCGTTGTTGCTGTTGGCGGTCTACAGCTTCGTCTTTGGGCTCGTCTTCGCCCGGCCCGGCAGCGACGCGATCTCGCCCTACGCCCTCTTTTTGGTCACCGGCCTGTTCCCCTGGATCTGGGTGTCGAGCACCCTGCTCGAAGGTTCGATGTCGCTGATCGCCAACTCTGGCTTGATCCGCAAGGCAGTCTTTCCCGCCGAGCTCCTGCCCACCGTCTCCGCCCTGGCCAACGGAGTCCATTTCTTGATGGCGATGCCGATCCTCGCCATCGCGGTGGCAATCGGCCGTTTTCAGGGTTATTCGGTGGGCGGCTGGGCAGCTTTGGCCTTCCCTTTGATCCTCCTGCTGCAACTACCGATGGTCACCGGCCTCGCCATCGGCCTCTCGGCGTTGAACGTCGTCTTCAAGGACGTGCGCGACCTACTGGCCAACCTCTTGACCCTGCTCTTTTTCTTGACCCCAATCCTCTACACCCTCGAGGCGATCCCCTACCGCCCTCTGCGTATCTTCGCCCAGCTCAATCCCATCACCCCCTACACCCAGGCCTATCAGCAAGCACTCTTCTTTGACCGCTGGCCAGCCCCCACCCTGTGGCTCCAGATGGTGGTGGTCAGCTGGGTCTGTTGGTGGCTGGGCAGTTGGCTCTTCGTTCGCCTCAAGGACACCCTGGTGGAGGCGGTATGAGCGACGCCATCCATATTGAGGGCTTGACCAAGCTCTTTCGCCGCATGGCGCCCGGCGACCATTTGCGCACCCTGAAGAGTGCGCTCTTGGAAGGTAGTCTCACCGCGGGCCTTGCGCGTTCCGAGGCGATCGTGGCACTCGACGAGGTGAGCTTCTCCGTCCACCGTGGCGAAGCCTTCGGCATCGTCGGCGGCAACGGCTCCGGCAAGTCCACCCTCCTCAAGACGGTCGCCGGCATCCTCAAACCAACCCAGGGCAGGGTTGCGGTGGATGGGCGGGTGGCGGCACTGATCGAACTCGGCGCCGGCTTTCATCCAGAGATTTCCGGCCGCGAGAACATCTTCATCAACGGTGCCGTGCTCGGTTTGCCCAAGAAGGAGATTGAGCGACGCTACGACAGCATCGTCGAGTTCTCGGGCCTGGCGGATTTCATCGAGGAACCGGTCAAGAACTACTCCTCCGGGATGTACGTGCGACTGGGCTTCGCCGTGGCGATCCACACCGATCCCGACGTGTTACTTGTCGACGAAGTTCTCGCCGTCGGCGACGAGGCCTTCGCCCATCGCTGCTTGGCACGCATTGAGGAGTTCCTCGCCGCCGGCAAGACCTTGCTTCTGGTCAGCCACTCGCTGGGGCTGGTCGAAGATTTCTGCGACCGCGTTCTATGGATGGATCAGGGTCGCTCCCGGCTGGTGGGATCGCCTCGGCGGGTCATCGACGCCTATCGGCAAGCAGTGGCCGACGAGGAAGGCGAAGCCCACCGCGACGCCAAGCAGCAGGCCGATCTAGAGGCTGGCAAAACCGAGACTGGGGCCAACTTGCCGACCCCCGGCGGGCGAGTGCGACGTTGGGGGTCTGGCAAAGCGCGCATCGAGGGCGTCCGAATTCTCGCCAGCGGCGAGGAGCGTTACCACCTGCGTAGCGGCGAACCGGTGGTCTTCGAACTGATCGTCCAGAGTGCCGAGCCCCTCACCGACTTCGTCTTCGGAGTGATGATCTCCACTCCACGCGGTATCGAATGCTGGGGAACCAATACCGACCTCGGCGAGCTCAAACCTAAGAACTTCAACGGCACTGCCCGGGTACGCTTGGTGTGCGCCGCGCTGCGCTTGGCGCCAGGCGAGTACTTCGTCGACGCCGCCGTCCACGCCCGCGACGGATCGCCCTACGACTATCGAAAGGGGGTCGCCAGCTTCACCGTGACCGCCCAGCAACGGGGGGTCGGCCTTTACTTCCCTGAGCACAGCTGGCAACTCACGGGCGACGCCTCATGGGACGGGCAGGACGAGGAAGCCCCATAGTTTCGACCCATGCAGCGCCTGGGCGGTAGTAAGCTTCGCGGCGATGCGTACGATGTGGAGCCAGAGATCTTGCGGGTGGCTGCTAGCCCTCATCCTTGCGCTTGGCTGTAGCGCCAGCATCAGGTCCGGCCCCAAAGTCACCGTCGGCGCTCGCCTGTGGGCGTCTGGGCCGGTACGCTGGCTGATGCTGCCGGAGGAGTCCCGCCGCTTCCGCGGATTGACCACCAACCGCCAAGCACTCGATTTCATCGAAGAATTCTGGCGCCGCCGCGATCCAACACCTGGAGAGTTGGAGAACCCGGTTCGAGTTAGCTTCTTTGAGCGCGCCGCCGCGGCCGACCGGTTCTACGGCGAGAAAAACACCGCCGGTAGCCTGACCGACCGCGGCCGCGCCCTCATCCTCCTCGGCCATCCACCGATTCTACGCACCCGGCGCAAGGCCGTGCCTCGCCTCGACCCAGCCCTCGGAGACCGAGCCAACCGACTGTGGACCCGTCTTTCGACCTGGGCCTACCCGATCGACGAGCTTCCGTTACGGGTGCAGACCCTCTTGGTCGAGCGCGAAAAGGTCGAACTCACCCTGACCTTCGTCGATCACCTCAACCGAACCACCCTATTGGAAGGGGAGCGCTACCTACGCCTGATCCCTCAGGCACTCGTGCGCCCCGAGGCGCTGCCGTAGCCCGCGAGCCTGATCCACCCACTGTGCCCCACGCCTCCCACGGAGAGACCATGGATTCACGTCGCCTCCTCCTGATCAGCAACTCCACCTCACACGGCAGCGGCTATCTGGAGCACTGCGAGAACCACTTCAAAGCCCGGCTCACCGGGGTGCGTCGGGTGCTATTCATCCCTTTCGCGCTCTTCGATCGCGACCGCTACACCAACACCGCTAAGGGGCGACTGGAGGAGATGGGCTTCGCCCTCGACTCGCTCCATCAAGCCCCCGACCCTCACCAGGCAGTCGCCGAAGCCGAGGCATTCTTCGTCGGTGGCGGCAACACCTTCCGGCTTCTGGACACCCTGCACCAGCTCAATCTCATCCCCGCCATCCGCAAGCGCGTCACCCAGGGCGCTGCCTACATCGGCACCAGCGCTGGCTCCAACATCGCCTGCGTCTCGATCAAGACCACCAACGATATGCCCATCGTCCAGCCCTCCAGCTTCAACGCCCTCGGCCTCGTCCCCTTCAACATCAACCCTCACTACCTCGATCCCGACCCCGACTCCACCCACCAAGGCGAAACCCGCGAGCAACGCATCCGCGAGTTCCACGAAGAAAACTCCCCTCCCGTCATCGCCCTGCGCGAAAGCGCCATGCTCCACATCGAAGGCCACCGGATTACCCTCCATGGAGAAACCGGCGCTCGACTATTTCTGAAAGGAAATGAGCCTGTCGAGCACCAAGAAGGGGATCGACTAGATTTCTTGTTGGGTTAGAACGAAACCGAAATCCAAATCAACCGTTTACCAGTCCACAAATCTTCGAGGATGGACTGAGGGGATTCATGCTATCCTCGGGTCGAATTCAGTTTCCAATTTGAACCAGGGTGAGTTAGGCGAGACCATCTCGTCGGTGGGATCATTGCGCAAACAGTAGGCAATCTCTGGATGAGGAGGTAGTTTGGCAACCGTCAATCAGCATCCACTTAGTATCGTTGCCGAGATCAAAGCGGGTTCGAAGGCAGCGCTCAACGAAAAGTTGACCGTCATGGGCAAAGACCCGGCGGCCAACCCCGAAATCCCGTTTGGTCAAGTACCCACACTGCACTTCAGCTGCTTTGTGATCATCGATCAAGAAGCCGATAAGTACCCAACTTATCTCGTCTTCGAGAGCAATTTCGACGGCGACCTCGATGCCCATCTCGACCAGTTGCTGGCCGTCGGCCAGGCGGGTTTCGATGCGCTCTTCTCCCACTGCGTCGGCTACACTCCGGGGTCGAGCGCCGACCAGCTCAAAGCCTACATGCGCAGCCACTCCTCCCCGGCGGCGGCCTTTTACGTCGGCTGCCGCGGGCAAACGGTGCAAGACATTCAGAATGCCATCGCCGTGCGCGAGGAGGTAGAGAACTATCTCGACTCCGAGCAGGCGAAAGAGGGCCTCGACGGACTCCCGGCCCAAGCGATCCTGGAGAAGATCCAGGCCCACCTCGGCAAGCCCGGCGTGGTCTCGCCGAAGATCTCATCCGAAACCTTGCCGCAACTGCGCTCGAGAGCCAAGCGCAACATCGTACTGATGGTGCTCTTCGGCCTGCCTATTCTGGTTCTCACCTTTCCTTTGCTGATCTTGTGGCTGGTGATCTTCCGCTTGACGGAGATCCGCGACAACCACAAGAAACCCTTGCCTCCCCTGCCGGTGGACCCGCGATTGTTCGAAAACCCGGACGTTCACACCATCAGCCATTTGACCACCATGGTGGCGGTCAAGCCGGGGGCGATCCGATGGTTTACCTTGAAGGGCGTCCTGGCGATTACCAGCCTGTTAGCCAAGACGGTATCGATCTACGGCAACCTCCTGGGCATTCCGACGATTCATTTCGCCAGATGGATCATGATGGACGGCAACAAACGCATGCTGTTCTTCAGTAACTATGACGGCAGTTGGGCCAGCTACCTGGGAGACTTCGTCGACCAGGCGAAGTACGGATTGACCGCGATCTGGGGCAATACCACTCGCTTCCCACCCTCCAAGTGGTTGGCGTTCGGCGGTGCCGCCAACATTATTCAGTTCAAGGAGTGGAGCAGGCAGCACAACGTCTACGCCCCGATCTTCTACAGGGCCTATCCGTCGGCGACGATCGCCAACCTGTTGAAGGACATCGAGATCCGCGACAACGTCGGCCGATCGATGAGCGAATCGGAAGCGGCCGCTTTTCTTCTGGGATTCTGATCCATGCTCGACTTCGAAGACATTCAGGGCTATATCATTGCCGGCTACAGCCACAAGGTTTACTCGCGGTTCCTATTTCTTGAGATCGTCGACGTCGCCAAAGCCCAGGCTTGGCTGCGCCGTGTTATCCCGGAAGTGACCGCGGCTCGCCAGCGCCAGTCTGGAGAGTCCAAAGCCGAAGTGGGGGTCAACCTGGCCTTCACCGCGGGCGGGCTGCGCAAGCTAGGGCTAGATCGCGACTCCCTCGAAAGCTTTCCACGGGAGTTCAGCGGCGGAGCCGACTACGCCGCCGAGGCCAACCCGATGGCGTCCGCTCCCAGCGCCCAACTCCTGGGCGACTTCGGCGAGAGCGCACCGGAGAACTGGGACTTTGGCGGCCCCAGCACCCGCCCGACGCATGGGCTTTTGCTGTTGTTCTCCACCACCGAAGAGGCGATCGAGGAGATGACCCACCGGATCGGCGAGCCCGACCAGGACAACGGCCTGATGGAAGTCTACCGCCAGGATTCGAACCGAAGCGGCAACCGGGAATCCTTCGGCTTCCACGACGGCATCTCGCAGCCGGGAATCGAGGGCTCGCACATCAAGCCCAGGCCGGGGCAGGAAGTGGTCAAGGCCGGTGAGTTCATCATGGGCTACATCGACGAGTACGACCTGCTCACGCCACCGCCGACCGTTGCCGCCGAAGACGACCCAGGCGACATCCTGGCGGTAACCAAGGACGATTCGAGCAAACACGATCTGGGAACCAACGGTACCTATCTGGCGATTCGCAAGCTATATCAGGACGTGACCGGTTTCTGGGATTTCTGCGCTGAGAAAAGCAAGAATCCCGACGGCACACCCAACGATGAGCGCAAGACTTGGTTGGCATCGAAAATGATCGGTCGTTGGCCCAGCGGCTGTCCCATGGCTCTGTCCCCGGACAAGGATGACGTGGAACTCGGCCAGGATCCGAACCGCAACAACGATTTCCTCTACGCCGACGATCCCAATGGCCTCAAATGCCCCATGGGCTCACACCTGAGGCGCGGCAATCCCCGGGACGACCTGCCACCGAACAAGCCGAAGAAGTCTTTGAAGGTGACCAATCGCCATCGCATCATCCGCCGCGGCCGGCCCTACAACGACGCTGAAGGTAACGAGCAAGGGTTGATGTTCATGGCGATCAACGCGGACATCCAGCGTCAGTTCCAATTCGTGCAGCAAACTTGGATCAACAGTCCCAAATTCGGCAGTCTGTACGACAACAAAGATCCGATCCTCTCGGACCCGACTCTCTTGGACCCGATTCCAGGCAGCTCAGGAAACAGCGTGATGACGATCCCCGCCGAGCCGGTGCGGATCCGCATCCAAGGCTTCAAGCGGTTCGTCACGGTGATGGGAGGCGGCTACTACTTCATGCCTAGCATGCGCGCCCTGAACTTCCTCGGCAACTTCAAAGCGACCGCGACATCGGAGGGTGCCGGAACCTCGCAGGCAACCTCGCAGGCAACCTCGCAGGCAACACCCACCCCGGGCAACAGCTCGGTGACGCAAAAGACCTCCGACGCCGATGCGCGGAGTGGAAAGGAGCATCGAATGTCTCGACTCAAGAGCCTTTGGCAGGAGGTCCTGTCGGTGGGAGGCAAGTTCGAAGCCGTCCTCCACGACGATTTCCTCAATCTGAGGGAGATGCTCGATACTCGGCTGGAACACCTGATGGGAGCACCCGGTTTGGTGCAGCCTCTCTTCAAGTTTATGCGCAAGCACGAGCCGATCTTCGCCACCAAGAAGGTGGGAGCAGTCTCTCTCTACGCCGATGTCCTAGAGGTCCTGGGCAACTCCGAGTGCTTCAGTGTGGTCGACATCTATGCGGAGAAGATGCTGCTCACGACCGGTGATTTCGTCCTCGGCATGAACGATACCGAAGAATACAAACGTTGGATAGACTGGATGCGCAAGGCGGTCCATCCGTCGGACCTCGATCGCATTCGTCAACTGGGCCACGACCTGGGTGAGAAGGAAGTTACGGCGGCGGCTCCCGCGGGCCGAATTGATTTCGTCGGCCAACTCGGGCGTCTAATCCCGACCCGTTTGGTTGGCGACTACTACGGCGCCCCGGGCCCGGACGACGCCACCAACCAAGCTTGGATGCGGGCGATTTTTCGGGAGATCTTTCTCAACCTGGGTAACGATCCCAACTTCCAGACAGAGGCTGTCGACGCCGGCAAGAATCTGAACGCCTACTTGGACGGCGTGATCGCCGAGCGCAAGGCACAGTTGGCGAATGGCGAAGAGCTACCGGACGACTTCCTGTCCCGGCTAGTGAAGATGCAGGCCGACGACTCAGAGCTCACCGACGCCATTGTCCGCAAGCTGGTGGGGGGAACCATCGTCGGCACCACACCCACCATCAACAAGGCCATTACCCAGGCTCTGGAGCAACTCATCAATCGCCCCGACGCCCTGGCCATGGCGCAAGAGGCGGCGCGCAACAACGATGACGACCTTCTAACCCGCTACATTTTCGAAGCCCTGCGCTTCAATCCGCAGAATCCGCTCCTGCTGCGTCATTGCATCAAGGACTGCGTAGTCGCGGCTGGCACGGACCGTGAGACGCAATTCAAGGCCGGCAGTCTAGTGGTGGTCGGTACCGAATCGGCAATGTTCGATGAGGCCGAGTTCACCGACCCCGAGGACTTCTTGGTGACCCGGAACCTCAAGGACTACATCCACTTTGGATTCGGTCAACACACCTGTTTCGGGCACCTCATCGCCACGGCACTATGGCCAGCGATGCTCAAACCTCTATTGCTGAGGAACAACCTGGCGCGGGCCGAGGGTGACGACGGCAAGATCAAATACGACGGCGCTTTCCCGGATCGCTGGATCCTGACCTACGATCCGGCTTGAGCCGGTGCCTCTGGAAACACCATCTCCCCCCTGCTCTTCAGCATGGGGAGATGGCATCGTTTCGTTTCTGGGTTCAACCCGCGGTTTGCGGTTTGGCGTTGATGAAACGGAAGATGAAATAGAGCACGAAACCCAGGGGCGGAAGCAGCAAACAAAGTGAAAGGATCGGTACCATCGCCCAAACGTTGAA
>QIHU01000516.1 GCA_003231035.1 Acidobacteriota bacterium | reverse complement strand
ATTTTCGATCTTTTCACCGTCGGCATAGGCCCTTCGAGTTCGCATACCGTCGGGCCGATGCGAGCCGCGTTGCGGTTCTTGCGCCAGCTGTTGGCCAAATCCACTCTGGACGACGTTCATCGAGTGCGTGTGGCTCTCTACGGATCCCTGGCGCTGACTGGGCGCGGTCATGGCACCGACCGAGCGGTTCTCTTAGGGCTCGAAGGGGAAGTGCCGGAAGAGGTTGATCCCGATCGGATGATGTCGCGCAGTGCTGAGATCCTCGGTCACAAGCGCATCCGCCTCCTCGGCCGAAGAGAGATCGCTTTCAACGCCGCTACTGACCTAGTCTTCGTGCGTCGTAAACAGCTTCCCTTCCACCCGAATGGCATGGAGTTTTCCGCCTTCGATGGAGAGGGGGAGGTGGTCCTCAGCGAGACCTTCTACTCGGTCGGTGGCGGTTTTGTAGTGAGCAGCGACGAGGCCGCGCGCGATCAGTTGGTCGATGAGAAGGTCGCGGTGCCCTATTCCTTCAGCTCGTGCGACGAACTGTTAGCCCTCGGGGAACGCCACGATCTACCGATCTGGCGGCTGGCCCTGGCCAACGAACTGGTGCGACGCGACGAGGATGAGGTTCGCGGCGGTATCGAGAGGTTGTGGGGCGCGATGCAGCGCTGTGTGGAACGGGGCTGCCACCAAGATGGAGTGCTGCCCGGTGGCCTCAAAGTCACTCGGCGAGCCCCGAGGATTTTCCGCGAGCTGTGCCAGGGGCAGACCCAGGAGGGCGGCGATCCGTTGGCGGTGCTGGACTGGGTCAACCTCTATGCTCTGGCGGTCAACGAAGAGAACGCCGCCGGTGGCCGGGTGGTGACCGCGCCGACCAACGGCGCGGCCGGGATCCTGCCCGCCGTGCTGTGCTACTACGACCGTCATCTCCCTGACCGGGAAGAGGAAGGGCGACTGCGTTTCTTGCTGACCGCCGCGGCGATCGCTAGCCTCTACGCCGAGAACGCCTCGATCTCCGGCGCCGAAGTCGGTTGCCAGGGGGAGGTGGGTGTCGCCTGCTCGATGGCGGCCGGTGGCTTGGTGGCGGCCCTAGGCGGCTCTAACTCCCAAGTGGAGAACGCGGCCGAGATCGGAATGGAGCACAACCTGGGCTTGACCTGCGATCCGGTCGGTGGCCTAGTACAGATTCCCTGTATCGAGCGCAACGCCATGGGAGCGGTCAAGGCGATCAATGCCGCGCGCATGGCGATGCGAGGAGACGGCAAGCACAAGGTCTCTTTGGATCGAGTCATCGAGACCATGCGCCAGACGGGCGCCGACATGAAGACCAAGTACAAAGAAACCTCGCGGGGCGGTCTGGCGATCAACGTGATTGAATGTTGATCCGACCCCGCTCCAGATTGAGATACCACCACGCGGGGGACTCTTCAACGAAGAGCTCCCGGTCTTGAGGAGAGAGAAACGATGTTTGAAACCAGTGAGACGCTAACCCGCGGGATGAACGAGCAGATCGGCAACGAGATGTACGCCTCGATGAAGTACGTGGCCCTCGGTAGCTACTTCGCCGTGGAGCGCCTTCCCCAGCTATCGGAGTTCTTTTTCCGCCAGGCCGAAGAGGAGCGCGACCACGCCCTCAAGTTTGTCCACTTTTTGATCGACGTGGGAGCGCCGATCGAGATTCCCTCCATCCCGGCGCCGAAGAGTCAGATCGATTCCGCCGAGGAAGCGGTGGCTTTGGCCCTGGAGTCCGAGAAAGAGGTCACGCGGCAGATCGAAGCCCTGCTCGAGACCGCCCTCGACGATCGTCATCGGTTGGCCGAAGGGCTGCTGGATTGGTTCGTCAACGAGCAGCTCGAGGAAGTCAACACGATGGAGACCTTGCTGAAGATCGTGCAGCGCGCTGGCGAGGGTGGGTTGTTGTACGTGGAGGAGTATTTGGCGAGGACGGGGGGGCCGGCGCAAGAGGCGGCGCCCGGCTAAGGGGGCTCCTCGTCCCCGCGCCCCCGTCCGCCCCCCGCCCTTTTGATTTTGGGGGCTGTCGCGCAGCCCCCGCTCGGGCAAGAAGCGTCGTTCTTGCCCGAGCCCCCCGACGAGCCGAGCCGAAAGAGTGCCACCCGAATTGCAAGTCTTTTAGATTCAGCGACTTGGCAACTGGGTGGCACTGTTTTCCGGAAGATTTGGGAGGGCGCTACGGCACCACTTTCGGATCGATGTCGGAGATATCCACCTTCTTTGGCTCTTTGAGCTTCTTGTATTGGTCCACCGCCAGGTTGTGGATACTCGTCCGGCCGCTTGGCCATAGCCCCCTCCAGCGACGGCATGCAGAGCAACGACTCGGCCGGTACTGAGGCTGCCAGCTCCTGGTGTAGCCGCGTTCTGGAGTCAGACAGCCGAGGGAATGTCGGTATGCGGGAAGTCGTTGTCTTTGAACAGCAAGGGCTCTCCCGAATGGCGCGATAGGGCGTAGGCGCAGCAGTCGCCGAGGTTCAAGCCGGCGCGATGACGGCCCTTGCCGAATTTCTCGTATGCCGCGCGGGCGAGCCGGAGATGCTCTTCGGTGAAGGCGACCACTTCAAAGCTCGCTTGGTGGAAGAGCAGATCCAGCTCGCGCACTCCCAAATCGCCCTTTCGCGCCGAGATCACCACCGCTGACTCCAAAGCGTTCATACTGCTGACCAAGCGAACTCCCGCACCAGCGATAGCATGGACGAAAGCGTCGCGCTCGGGTTCCCTGAAGAGGATGGCGAGAATCGCGGATGAGTCGATGACCATTAGGAGAAAGCGCCAACGCCATTGTAGCCAAGGATCTCGTCGCTACCCCGCGAGTCTAGATCCGGTAGCTCGGCACAACGGTCCGAAATCTCCAGAATCGCTTCGCGAACGCAGGGTGCTGATCGGCGCCCCCGCGCCTTCCGCAAGGCATCTTCGAGAGCCACGATGACCGACCGAGTAATCGTGGAGCCACTCTCCTTCGCCAACGCCCGCGCCAATCGCTCGGCTTCCGGGTTCTTGATGCTGAGTGCCATGAAGGCATCTTACTACCTAGATGGCTAGATTCTACCTACCAAGTTCGCACATTTGCCCCAACTGCCCAGCTCAGACCTAGCCCTACCGGTGTGACTGGCACCCAGCAAAGTTGGCACCAGCCGTCGTGGTTGCCGAATAGAGGTTCGATCTCTGCGACGATCGAGGGACCGTCAGATTGGCAAGATGCGCGCTCTCAAAGTCGAGGAGTCCAGCACCACGATTGCTCCCTTCTTTAGGGCCTCGGCATGGAGCCTGAGCGCCTTGATGACAGGTCCACCGATAGCCACTGGGAGAATGTCTTCAGCTCGAATCTGGAAGACGCTGGGGCCTTTGGCGTGAGTTAGAGCCAGGAGGCGGGAGAAGTCCAAATCGTGAGTGAAGACCAAGTATTCATGATCACGCGCCCAGTGGAGGATAGCGGTGTCAGGGGCTCTTGGGCTGCCGACTGTGGACCAGTGAACTGCTGGGTAGCCCTCTTGCCTGAAGTACTCTGTCCATTGTGGAGAGAGATTGATGTCAATTAGCAGTTTCACCCGGCGCCAACGGTCACCTCGCGCTCCTCAACGCGCCAGGTGGCATAGGTGAGCGCCGCTCGGATGTCCCCGCTCTCCAGGTAGGGATATGCCTTCAGTACTTCCTCTTCCGAGCGCCCGGCCGCCAGGAGTCCGAGGATGGCGCCAACCGTGACGCGGAGCCCTCGGATGCAGGGTTTTCCGCCCATTACTTCTGGGTCAAGGGTAATGCGGTGGATTTCGTTCATGGTCGTCATTGATGAGCTCAGTCAGAGGATATCACTCAGCTCTTTTGCCACTCCCTAAGTGCCGGCTACCACCGGTAGCACCGAGAGCCATCAGGCGCGAGGCCGCAAACACCCCTCTGCCCAAGCCTGTCACCCCCCTCGAAGAGCGGCCCGAGCCACCCCCAACGCATTCTGGGCTCCCAACACCAAGTTATCCATCACCGCCCAAAGCCAATAGCCACCGTGACCATCCGTCCGCGGATCGTCCAGCAGAACCTCAGCCCGCGCCGCCGAGTCGATCGGCGATAGGGGCTGGTCGGTGTCGTTAATTTCGACCCGTGGGGATGCGGCCAGCGCCTCTTGGAGGGCGCTCAGCCCTGGATCTTTGCTGAAGGTTACATGGACGCTGGCCGAGAGGCCGTGGAAGACACCAGCCTGAATGGTTTGAGCGGCGATCGCGGGGCCCTCCGGGAAGAGGGCTCGCAGTTGTTGAGTGAGTTGGCCGGGAGCGACGGAGTCGGGATAGAGACTGAAGGCTAGCTGGCGGCCGAAGACAGCTTGTTCGCGCTCCTGGACCATGGCGACGATTTGCCGGGCTTGCGCGAAGAGTTCGTCGAGTCCCTGTTTTTCGGAGATCGAGGTGGGCATGATGAGCGTTGCGGTGCAGCGGGTGAGCCCTAGCTCGAGCAGAGGGTGGACCAGATGGGAGAGGAGAAGGACGCCGGGGTGAGGGTTGAGCAGGAGGCGATCGGCCGCTCCGGCAAGGTCCGCGGAGTTGACGCCGTGGACGACAGGGCGGCCCACCTCCAAGGTGCCGGTGGAGTCGGTGAGTACCGCCACGGCGCCGGGGTCGAGTTGCTGGGCTAACTCTGCACTCTCGGTGGCTACGCCGCAGAAAAATGCGACTTCGACGCCTCGCAAGCCCTCTTCGTCGAGTTGAGTGACCATCGCGGCTTTTCCACCAATGTCGGTCAAGTTGCCCACCTCGGTTTCGTCGCTGGTGAGCAAGCGGACTTCACTCCAGCTCTCCGGGTGCCTTCCGAGGAGTTCGCGGATCTCTTGGCCGACGAGGCCGGTGGGGTGGACGATGGCAAAGACGCTCATCAAGTCTCCTTAGACATCAGGTGCGAGTTTGGAACTCAGGATTGGGATACTGGCGGCTTACTTGTCCGGCCGCGGCGTAGGCGAGCGATCAGCCAAAGAGTCGGTCCCGAGAGGGTGTAGACCACCGCCGCGGTGAGGAAAAAGGCCTGGGGATGGTAGGCGGCAATTAGCAGTGCCGCCGCCGGGAGCCAGAGGAAGCGGTAGCTGTGACGTTCGCGCAGCTTCAGCTGTTTGACGCTGCGATAGCGAAAAGTCGAGACCATCAGCAGGGCCAGACCCACCAAAGCGAGGACCATCAGCCCTTCGATCCAAGGGCGCAGCTGCGGTTCGGGCTGGAAAAAGAGAATCGAGCAGATGGTACCGGCGGCGGCGGGAGAAGGCAGGCCGGTGAAGTAACGCGCGTCGGTCGACTGCACTCGCACGTTGTACCGGGCCAGCCGGATGGCCATGCAGACCATGAAGAAGAGGGGGACAAGCCAGCCGGCGCGGCCGAACTCGTTCAGACCCCAAGTGTAGGCGAGCAGCGCCGGGGTCGCGCCGAAGGTGAAGAGATCGGCGAGCGAGTCGTACTCGCGGCCGAAATCGCTTTCCGAGCCGGTCATGCGGGCGATGGCGCCGTCGAGCCCGTCCAGGACGCCAGCGGCGAAAACCAACAGCGCCGCGGCCTCGAACTCCCCGCGCAGTCCACGCACCACGGCGTAGAAACCGAGGAGCATGTTGCCGGTGGTCAACATGCTGGGCAAGAGGTAGGCGCCGCGTCGGGCCCTGCCGCGAAGTCGAGGCTTCTTCACGCCGAGGCGCTTCCTTCGCTGGGCGCTTCGGCCATCGGGGTTAGCCCGTTGGTCACTTTGTCGCCCTTGGCGACCAGGACTCGATAGTCGGTGGGGAAGAGCAGGTCGACCCGCGAGCCGAACTTGATCACTCCGAGCAACGCACCCCGCTCCACCTCTTGGCCTTCCGCCAGATGGCAGACGACGCGGCGCGCGATCAGCCCAACAATCTGGCGCACTCCGATCAGGTCGCCGCCCGGCCGTTTGATGACGGTCAAGTGAGAGGCGTTGTCGCGATCGATGTCAGGATGAAAGGCGGCCCGCTTTCTGCCGTCGCGGCGTAGGCAGCGGATCACTTTGCCGGTGCACGGCACCTGTTGCACGTGAACGTTGAAGACCGACAGGAAGGTCACGATGCGCTGCACTTCGCCGGGGCCAAGCTCGGGATCCTCGATGGTGTCGACCGCCGTGACCACCCCTTCGCCCGAGGCCAGGATCACCCCGTTGGGGCCGGAATAGTGGCGCCGCGGGTGACGAAAGAAGAGCAGCATCCCGAGGGCTAGGAGTAGGCAGACCAGGGCCCACCACGGATGGCCAAGAGCGAACAGACCGGGAGCTAGGAGTGCGAAGGGAAGGACGAAGGGCCAGCATTCTTTGACGAATCTCATGGTGCTCTTTCTGGCCGATCGAGAAGTGCGGTGTCCTGTGCGGTGTTCTGTGCGGTGTTCAGCCGAGGAGGTGGATCGTAGCGAGTCGGCCTGGCCGGGTCCAGACAAAGAAAAGAGGGGCCTCGCCCCTCTTTTCGCTATCCGCTGTCCCGACGACTCGGGTGTTGAACCACGTGGAATCGCTAGGCGGTGGCGGCGGCCTCCGTATGGGTGGCCAAGTGGGCCGCCATGCGGTCCTTGAAGAAGAGTTTCTGGCGTTTGATCTGTTTTTCTTCGAGTTCGTCTTGCTGCGAAGGGAGGTTCTGGTGTTGCAGCTCGCTGAGCCGTCTTTCACAAGCCTGATGTTGGTCATGGAGATGGCGGTACTCGTGGTCGGTCTGAATCAGCTCCTCTTTCAAGGTGTCACGATTCGAGTAGGACAATCCTCCTCCTTCTCCCACATTGTGGGAATCTCTGAGTGTTGCTCAATGTCCGAAAAATCGGGCGGGTGGAATTGGCGTCTGGGTGGGCGGTGACGATCATCACCGGGAAAAACAGGCAGAGCTATCGCCGCGAGTGCCACCCCGGAAGGTGGCGCTCGGAGCGGTGGGTGTGGATGCTGAGTTGTTCTCCATCGAGAGTGTTTCTAGGGTAGCACCGGACCGGGGGATCCCGCAAGTTGCGACACCACAACCCGCCACTAGCCGCCAGGGGGGTGTGGCGGCGTGCGGGTCGAGATCCTCGGCGGCGCTCCCGCGCACCGTGGGAACCTTCACCTCTTCTTCGGTAGCCGGATATTCGGTGCTCGCAGGTAGAGGGGGGCCGAGAGCAGGGTGGAATCCCAGGGTTCGCGCGGAGGGTCTCTGCTCGCCAACTTCAGCGCCGCCGCTGCCAGGCAAGAGGGCTCACTGACTTTGAGATTCAGGGGGTGCAGAGCCTCGCTGACGCCGCCAAGGCCAAGGCCGACCAGGTATCTGGGGGCCAGTGTTGCCACGGAGGCGAGGGGTTGGCGCCGCGCCTCGGCGGTTGCGGTCCCGTCGATGAAGGGCTGTAAGAACCACTCGCCGCGCAGAGCGTCGACCGCCGCCACCACAGTCGCTCCGGCCTCGGCTCGGGCGGTGGAGGCGAGAACGCGTAGGGTCGGCAGCGCCGTTGTGGGGATTCGCAGGGCTTGCGACAGAGCCAGCGCGGTGGCCAGGCCGATGCGCAGGCCGGTGAAGCTACCGGGCCCTTGGAGGGCCAAGATTCCACCAAGCTCTCGACGCTCGACTGCCGCTTCCTGCAAGACCTCGTCGATCATGGTCAGCAGAGCCTCAGAGGCGTGGCGACCTTCGTGGAGGCGTTCGGCAAGCGGTTGGTCGCCGCGCCTCAAAGCGACGCTAACCTGTGGGGAACCGGTGTCGAGGGCGAGAAGAATGGGCGAGTTCATCGTGGCTGAGTATATGGAGTTGCGAGCGGATATACTTCGTCCCCATGGCCAAAACCGCCAGCCTTACTCCGATGCTCCGGCACTACCTCGAGGTCAAGGCGGAGCACGAAGACGCCGTCCTTTTGTATCGTATGGGCGATTTCTTTGAGCTCTTTTTCGACGACGCCGTGCAAGCGGCGCCGATCCTTGAGGTCACCCTCACCGCGCGCCAGAAAGGGTCGCCCAGCGAGGCGCCGATGTGCGGCGTGCCGCACCATGCGATCGACGGCTATATAGGCAAGCTGCTGGCGGCGGGGCTCAAGGTGGCGATCTGTGACCAGGTGGAGAATCCAGCGGAGGCCAAGGGGCTGGTCAAACGCGAAGTGACCCGGGTGATCACTCCGGGAACGGTTAGCGAGCCGGCCCTCTTGGAGGGCAAGGAAGACAACTTCTTGGCGGCGGTGGTTTGGAACCAAGATTTGATCGCGGGCAGCGGCGGCGGGGCCTTTCTCGATGTCTCGACCGGCCGCTTTTTCGCCCGTCGCTGGAGCACTGGCGAGCAGGCGGCGGAGGATCTAGAGATCTTGCGTCCGCGTGAGGTTCTGATTCCTCCAGGGGGAGCGCCGGCGCCGGTCCTTCACTGGGCCGATCATCGCGCCGACTGCCGCACCGACTTGAGCGAGGACCAGCTACCCGACCGGCGGCGGGGCCAGGATCTGCTCGAACGGCAGCTAGGGACGGCGACGCTGCGCGGCTTTGGTCTTGACGATGGCGAACCGGCGGCGCGCGCCGCGGCGGCGGCGCTCGCCTATGCCCGCGAGACACAGAGGAGCGACTTGAGCCACGTCCGTTCGCTCTCGATCGAGGCGGCGGCGGAGAGGTTGGCGATCGATCCGACCACCCTGGCCAACCTGGAAGTTTTCCGCAACATGCGCGAAGGGGGGCGCAAGGGGACGCTGCTGAGTGTGCTCGATCGCACCGTGACCCCGCCTGGAGGCCGCATGCTGCGCGGCTGGCTGCGCCGACCCTTGACCGATCCCGAAGCCATTCGCGAACGTCATCTGGCGGTCGAAGAGCTGACTGCTCAGGCGCCGGTACGCGATCAGCTGCGCACCCTGTTGGCCCAGACGGGGGATCCCGAACGGCTGGTCAGCCGCTCCGTCCTCGGTACTTTGACCCCGCGCGAAGCGGCGGCTCTGCGCGACGCTCTGGCGGTGGTGCCGGAGATCTTCGCCCAGGTCGCCACCGCCATGGGCTCGCGCCTGTTGTCCGAAGTGGCGCGCGTCGACCCCTTGCCGGCCCTGCACGATCTGTTGGCGCAAGACCTCCTGGAGGCACCGGCGGCCAATTTACGCGACGGCGGGGTGATCGCCGAGGGCGTTGACGAGGAACTCGACCGCTGCCGCTCCTTGGCGCGGGACAGCAAACAGCACATCCTGTCGCTCGAAGCGCGCGAGCGCGAGGCGACCGGAATCGCTTCGCTGAAGATTCGCTACAACCGCGTCTTTGGCTACTACCTGGAAGTCACCAAGGCGCAGTCCGAGCGGGTTCCCGACCACTACATACGCAAGCAGACCTTGGTCAACGCGGAACGCTACATCACCCCGGAGGTCAAGGAGCTGGAGGAGCAGATTCTCACCGCCGAGGAGAAACAGATCGCGCTCGAAGAGGAGCACTTCACCCGCTTGCGCAAGGCGATTGCCGCCCAGGCGGCCGGCATCTGCGCGGTGGTCGAAGCCCTCGCCCGGTTGGATGTTCTCGCTTCGTTCGCCGAGGTCGCGGTGCGCAATCGCTACAGCCGTCCTCTCATCGGGGCCATGGGTGATCCGATCGTGGTTGCCGAAGGACGCCATGCGGTGGTCGAGGCGGCGAGCACCGAGCCCTTCGTACCCAACGACATCGAACTCAACGCCGACGAAGCGCAAATCGTGCTCTTGACCGGCCCCAACATGGGCGGTAAATCCACCTATCTGCGGCAGGTGGCGTTGATTTCCTTGATGGCCCAAGCGGGGAGTTTCGTGCCGGTGGGCAAGGCGGAGCTGGGGGTGGTCGATCGGATCTTCTCGCGGGTGGGAGCGAGCGACGATCTGGCCCGGGGCGAGTCCACTTTCATGGTCGAGATGATCGAGACCGCCAATATCTTGCACCACGCCACCGACCACAGTTTGGTGATCCTGGACGAAGTGGGCCGTGGTACAGCGACCTTCGATGGCCTCTCGCTGGCCTGGGCGATCGTCGAGTTCCTGCACGAGAAGTGCCGGGCGAAGACTCTTTTCGCCACCCACTATCACGAGCTGACCGAGCTGGCATCGATGCTGCCGCGGGTAGTCAATCGCAAGATGGCGGTCAAGGAGTGGGAGGACCGCATCGTCTTCTTACGGCGAGTCATCGCCGGTAGCGCCGACAAGTCCTATGGCCTGCACGTCGCCAGGTTGGCGGGTCTACCGGCTTCGGTGATCGAGCGTGCCGGCGAGATTCTCGCCAATCTCGAAGCGCAAGAGTACGACTTCACCGGCAACCCCACCATCGCTCGGGGCAACGGACCGTCCAGCGAAGGACCCGATCAGTTGACTCTCTTCGCACCGCCGGAGCAGGTGATTGCCTCGGTGCTGCGCGATGTGGACGTCGACCTGCTGTCGCCTCTGGCGGCGCTGAATCTCTTGCACAGCCTCAAAGCACGGCTGGGAGGAGAGTAGTCTTGCCTACCGCTCATCACCAGGCCGGCCGGTTGCTGATCGTCGGCATTCCGGGACCTGAACTCGACCCTGACAGCCGTGAGATTCTCAAGGGCGCGCAGCCGGGGGGAGTGATTCTCTTCGCACGCAACGTGGTGGATGCCGAGCAGGTGATCGAGTTGGTAGGCGACCTTCGGGCCACCCTCCCACGGCTGCTGGTCTACGTCGATGCCGAGGGCGGTCGAGTGGATCGCTTCAAGACCTTGCTGGGGCCCGGTCCCTCCGGCGCGGCGCTAGCCGCTTCAGCGCCGCGTTTGGCCGAGAGGGCGGGGCGGTGGATGGGGTACGCCTTGCGTTCTCTGGCTTGTGACGTGGACCTGGCGCCGGTGGTGGATCTCGACGTCGGCGAGCAGGGCAACGCCCTCGACGAGCGTTATCTGGGCAGCGACCCCGACGCGGTGGTGAAGCGCGGACGCTACTTCCTGCGTGGCCTCCACTCCACCGGCGTGGGCAGTTGCATCAAGCACTTTCCCGGTCTCGGGGCGGCACGCGCCGATACCCATGACACCGGCGCCGAGATTGTCCTCGACGCTCAGACTTTCGCCACCGCGCTGGCCCCCTTCCAACGGTTGGGAGACGAGGCGGGCGCGATGATGGCCAGCCATGCGAGCTATCCGGGGGTCGATCCCACGGCGCTCCCGGCTGGCCTGTCGCCAGCGATTTCGACCACCCTCTTGCGCGATCAACTTGGCTTTGGCGGCGTCTTGTTCAGCGACGATCTCGACATGCATGCCCTCGACAGCCACGGCAGCTTGCCGCAACGGGCCGCCTCGGCCCTCGAGGCCGGTTGTGATGGGATCTTCGTCTGCCAGACTCTGGCGGCGGCGCCAGGGATCGTCGAGCGTTTGGCGCACAGTTCGCTGGCGCCGCGCCGCCGGCAGGCGGTGGCTAGGCTGGAGACCTATCGCGACCACATTCTCACCCGGCGCGGCGGCACCCGGCGCTACAGCGTGGACTCGGTCCGCCGCCACCTGGCCAAAGTGACCGCGGCCGCCCAAGCCTCTCTGACCTAACCAGAACGTCCGTTAGAACGGAATATCGTCGTCGTCCGGCTCGCTTCCGAAGCCACCGCCTTGGTCACCGCCTTGTCCGCCGCCTTGGTCACCGCCTTGGTCACCGCCTTGGTCACCGCTTTGTCCGCCGCCTTGGTCACCGCCTTGGTTGCCGCCACCGCTCGAGCTTTGACCGCCACCGTAGTTGCCACCGCCGCCGCCATAGTTGCCGCCACCGCCACCGCCACCGCCACCGTCGTCACCGCGTCGGCCAAGCATTTGGAAATTGTCGCAGATGACCTCGGTGCGGTACTTCTTTTCACCGGTGTTCTTGTCGTCCCAGGAACGGGTCTGCAATCGCCCTTCGACGTAGACTTGCTTGCCGCGGGCAAGGTACTGGCCGGCAATCTCCGCCTGCCGGCCGAAACAGACGACGTTGTGCCACTCGGTTTGCTCCTGGCGGTTGCCGTCGCGGTCCTTCCAGCGGCGGCTGGTGGCGACGCTGAAGTTGGCGACCGGGTGGCCGGAGGTCGTGGTGCGAACCTCGGGGTCGCGCCCTAGATTGCCGACGATAATGACTTTGTTGATCATTGGTGCGAGGCTCCTTTTTGGTGGGCTAAAGTATCACAGCCCATGAAGAGGTTTTGATGTGGGGCGAGTGGTTCGCCCCACATCGTGAGATCTCTAGAAGATAAGGACGCCAACGATGCGCGTACTCTTGCAACGAGTTTCCTCGGCGATAAAGAAACTCGCCACCCTGCGCGTTTTTTCAGACTCCGAGGGTCGAATGAACCTCGACATTGCCGCCGCGAAGGGGGCTTTTCTCGTCGTTTCTCAATTCACCTTGGCGGGGTCGCTACAGCGGGCCGCGGACCTTCTTTCGACGGTGCGGCCCCTCCGGCGTTGGCGGCCGAACTGGTCGAGGCGCTGATCGACCTACTCCGCGGCCAGAATTTCGAGGTCGCCAGCGGGCGGTTTGGCGCCCACATGGAGGTAGAGCTGACCAACGACGGTCCGGTTACCTTCGTCTTGGATTCTCCGGTTGGAGATTGACTGGCTGTAGCCCTCGGAGTTGGCTTCGGCTTCGACCTCGATGCGCAAGTCCACCAGCGGCCGCGGGATAAAGCAAAGAATGAAGACGGCCAGGGCGGCGAGGGCCAGCGCCTTGCGCCGCCTGTCCAGCGGCTCCGCTTCGTCGACGACCGGCGGATGGCGCAGGCCCAAGAAGAGGGTGATGAGTGCCCACAGAGCCCAGCCGAGCCAGTAGAAGCTGAGTGAAGCGAGCAAGATCCACAACGGAATCGCCAACCGATGTTGGATCCTACCCAACGCGGCGTAGGAGACATGGCCGCCGTCCAGTTGGCCTAGAGGGAGTAGGTTGAGCGCGGTCACCAGCATGCCGAACCAGGCGGCGATGGCGAAGGGGTGGAGGTTGAGAATCCAACCCTCGGGTAGCGGTCCATGGAAAAGCCGGGTTACCAACTCCAGTGCTAGACATTGGCCGGGGACCAGCAAAGTGGCGAAGGCTGCGCCCTCGGCCGCGGACAAAGGAAGCGGGGCCGGCGACGATTTGGCGACCCCAATCAGCAGCAAGGGCAGCAGCACGGCGAAGCCTGCCAGCGGCCCGGCGATGCCGATATCGAAGAGCTGTTGCTTGTAACGGATGGGCGCCTTGATCTTGATGAAGGCACCCAAAGTGCCGAACACCGCCGGTAGCGGCAGGAAGTAGGGCAGGGTCGCCGGTACCCGGTAGTGGCGGCAAGCCAGGTAGTGGCCCAGTTCGTGGCAAGCGAGAATTCCCAGCGCCGGAATCGAGAAGGAGAGGCCAAAGAGGAGTAGCCGCGGGTCGGTCCAGATTCGCCGGAAGGTGTCCAGGGTGATGATCGAGCTGAAGGGGAACAGGTCGGTGGATACATCGGTGCGTACGGCGTAAGCCCAGAAGACGCCCAGGGTGGTGCAAAAGACGAAGGCGAGGAGAAAAAGGAGGGACGCGAGCCACCACCGTGGTCTCTCAGCCGGGCTCTCGCTCGCCGGGGCGGGCAGCGGTGGGTCGATCACCGGGAGCGGCAGGTAGTCAGGAGCGAACCTCGCCTCGTCGCTACCGGTTGGCGGCGTCAACGAAGAAGAGTTAGAGATCCTTCAATTCCTTGCCTGGCTTAAAGCGGACCGTCTTACCCGGGGTGATCGGAACCTCGACTCCGGTCTTCGGGTTGCGCCCGACACCCTTCTTGCGATCGCGCACCTGAAAGACACCGAAACCGCGGAGTTCGATCCGTTTTCCGCTGCCCAGAGCCTCTTTCATCGTGCTGATGATGCTGTTCACGGCCACGGCCGCTTTGACTCGCGCAACGTCGCACTCCTCCGCCACGCGGTTGATGATGTCAGCCTTGATCATGGGTGTTCTTGAAAGCGGCGCAGAGTGTAGCAACGGCTCCTAGGGGTGTCAACGCAAGTCTCGCAGTTTCTATGTTTTACGGAGTTTTCTGTGCAAAAGGTGACGTTCCAGCGAGGTCGCCGCCACGGCCGTGATTCGTTGCACTTCCCCAAGGTCGATTCCCGCCATTCCTTGCCCGCCTCGATCGCAATAGATCACCGCCACCAGGCGCCCTGCGAGCCGAATTGGGAGCAGCAGAGTCTCGTCGGGCAGCCTTCCGCCGAGAATCTCCGCAAGATGCTCATGAGCCTCCATGGGAGGCAATACACCGAGATGGAACGGGGCACCTTGTTGCAGGTTCAAGAAGACCGACGGTTGGTTGAGTCCGAAGGTCAGATTGCGCAGCTTATTCGCGCGCACTCCGCCGCCGCGGCCGATCCAGCCTTGCACCGTGTTTCCCGAAACCCGGAAGATCGCCACCCTCTGGAACTCGCGAGCGAAGTAGTCGAGCACCGTGGCGAAGACCTCCCGCGAGTCCTTGGTATGACTCAAGCGGCGCTCAAAGGCCGACTGAACGCCCGCCGGTATCGAGTGGATACCGGAATCGGGCTCTGGACTGACCTTCTCTCGCCGATTCTTTCCCTTCTGATCGTCCGCGGGGGTCGAAGGGGACGAGTTCGAGGCGTCCATGGTCGGGCTAGCGAGACGGGAGAGCAACTGGCGGATTCGCGCCGAGCAGGCAAGGCCGTAGTGACGTTCGAGCGCTTCGGCGATACGCGGCTCCGATGCGATGTGCAAGCGCACCGGCAACTCGGTGACGGCCTCCAGTTGGCTGGCGATGGACTCGTTGTCGGGGGATTCGATCGCTACCCAGAGTTCATCGCCAACGATGCTGAAGGGCACCGCCCGCAGCTGCCGCGCCACTTGCGCGGGCACCGCTTGAGTCGCCTTCTCCGGGGCGCGCTGGAGATCTTGCGCATCGGCGGAGGGAAGGTTGTGGAACTGACCGAGTGCCTCTAGGAGCTGCTCTTCGTCGAGCGCTCGCTGCGCCAGCAAGCAGGTTTCCAGCCGTCCGCCAAGTTGTCCCTGACTCTGGCGAGCGTAGTGGAGTTCAACCCCACTGATCCAACCTCGCTGGGTTAGAAATTCACCGATGGAGTTTGCCGGTTCGCTCGAAACAGCCAATTGCAGGGTTCCCTTCCGCCAACACTCTACCCCTCCTAACTCTTTGTCAGGAAGCTACTTACCGGAGCCGGGACGATTATAGGAACGACCTTTCGGCTTGTAAAGGACCATGTCAGATTGCTAAGCTTGCATAGTGAAAAAGCTTCTGGTGGTACTCGTCGTCCTGTTCTTGGTTCCTCGTGTTTCCTTTTCCGCGTCGCCGACGCAGGCCGCGGAAGCTGCTTACCATTTCGCCATCGCTCGCTTGGCGGCCTCCGAAGGAGCCTATGGCGAGGCGCTGAAGTCCTTCGAAGAGGCCTTGCGTTTGGCACCCGAGGATGGCTACGTCCGGGTTGAATTGGCTACGCTATTGGCTCGACTGGGCCGGTTCACGGTCTCGCCGGGCCAGCGCGGCGAGCATTTTGAACGGTCCGCAAAGTTGGCGAGCGAGGCTGCTGGATTGGCCGCGGGAGACTTCGATCTCCTCTCCGAAGTCGGCAATGTCTTCATGAACTTCGCGGATCAAAAGGAGAAGTGGGCGGCGCAAGCCACCGAGGCTTTCGAGGCCGCTCGCCAGTTGCGGCCTGAGGAGCTACAAGTCTTGTTGCCGCTTGGGCAACTGTATTTGGGGGCCGACCGGTTCGGGGAGGCAGTTGAGGCCTTACGCAAGGTGCACCACGCCATTCCCGGTCACGGCATGGCCGAGTCTCTGTTCGGTGAAGCCTTGCGGTTGGCGGCGACCCAGCGAATGCGGGAAGGGCGCAGCCGCGATGCGGAGGGGTTGCTCGAGGAAATTTTGGAGGTTGAACCGCGCTCACCTCAGGTGCGAATAAGCCTGGCTGACCTTCAGGCGCGGCGAGGGGACCACGATTCGGCGGTCGAGACCCTCCGGGCTGGGCTCGACCCTAAGGTACCGGAGCTGCGCCAGCGACTGGCCTATGAGCTGTATCAGGATGGCGCCTTCGACCAGGCGGCGGAGCAGATTGACCAGCTGCTCGATGGCGAGTTCGCAGCCGCTGGCTGGTTGAAAGTACTCCTGTTGTCGGTACGGGGGCGCAACGACGAGGCCTGGACCGCCATCGAGTCGGAGTCCGCCGAAGCGGCTGAGCAACTCGCGATGGTGGCGACGGTGGCCCGGCGCATGGATCGCGACGGTTTCGATGCCAAGGCCGTTGGGCTGCTGATCAGCGTCATCGACCGCATGCGGGGAGCTGGAGATCTCACTGGCGCGCGGAGCTTGAGTCTCGAATTGGCCCAACTCTACGCCGGTAACCGGAAGTGGCAGGAGCTGGTGGATCTTCTGGGGCCGTTGGCCGGCGATGAGGAGTCCGAGTTTGTGGCGCCCTCGAGGTTGCTCTACGCCGAGGCTTTGACCCAACTGGGGCGAGGTGATGAGGCTCTCGGCTTCCTTCCCGAAGAGGAGGATGGCCGCTTCTTGGCCAAGCGGGCCGAGACCCTCTTGCGCATAGGACGCGATGAGGAGGGGGCTCGACTGTTGACCCAGCTTAGTCAGGCGAATGGCGTTGAGGGAGCGATGCAGGCGGCTCTCGTTTACCAACGGTTGGAGCGCTACAGCGAAGCGATCATTATCCTGGAGAAGATCGTCGCCGACAACGAAGAGGCCATCGAGGCGCGATACTTTCTGGGTTCGGCCTACGAACGTGCCGGCCGGATTGACCAGGCGGTTGCGGCCTTTAGCGCGCTGCTGAAGAGCAAACCGGACTTCGCTCCGGCGCTGAACTACTTGGGCTACATGTGGGCGGAGCGGGCTGAGAAACTCGACGAAGCGCTGCGGATGATCAACAAGGCGGTGGCGATCGAGCCCGACAATGGGGCCTATATAGATTCCCTAGGGTGGGTCCATTTCCAGCTCGGCGACCTGGAGCGAGCTCGCGAGTACCTCGCTCGTGCCGCTCGCCTGATCTCCGATGATCCGACGGTCTTCGAACACCTCGGCGACGTGCACTCCGCCCTGGGCAATAGCGATCGAGCCGGTGAGCTGTACCGGCAAGCTCTGGTCCTTGACGCAGCGCGGGATGCTACCGCTGTCGATCAGCTGAACAAGAAGCTCGCGGCCCTCGAGACGGAGGCATCAGCCCCTCAATGAACTTCCCCGTGAACTCCCCAGTGAACTCCCCAGTGAACTCCCCAGTGAACTCCCCGATGAGCCCACCATCCGGTGCCGGAGTGGAGAGGCTGGCTGAGGTGCGCCCTCGGTGGTTCGCCTCCCCCTCGCGGTGACCGGAGGGGGGCGAGGCCGGATCGACCGCTCTCAAATCGGCGTGGTGTGCTGGTTGGCGTCGGCGGTTCTTTTCGGTTGCGGCTCGCTGGCGCCTTCCCTCTCAACCGACAGGTCAGCGACCTTGCCGCGAGTCGCGGCGGGGGAAGAAGCTTGGCGGATTCCGCGAGCCGCCCTAGGAAGTCAGCGCCTCTTTCGGTTGCGCTATGACGGCCCCGGCGGGGAGGTAGGGCTGCGGCTGACCTTGCGTTTGGCGGCAGCGGACCGCTATCGGCTCTCGGCCAATGACCTGCTAGGGCGCGCGGTCTGGAGCCTGGCGGTCGAGGCAGAGGAGGGGCTTTGGCTCGATCATCGCAACCATGAGTATTGTCGTTTCACAGGCGCCATCGAACTCGATGCGCTGCCGCTGTCGCCCTTTCGTTTTACCGCTCTGCCGACCTTGCTCCTCGGCCGCCTTCCAGAACCGCCCGCCCGCTGGATCGAGCCCGGGGCCGAGTACCTCGACGCGGAGGGTAAACGATGGAGCTACCGCAGCGTGGACGGTAAGGTGGTCCAGTGGATGGTGCGGCAGGGTGGAGAGCCCCTAGCTTGGTGGAACGGGGAGGGTAAAGAGTCGATTCTCTCGCAGCGCCGAGGGAGCGCTCGGGCGGGCGTTGCACCGAATCTCCAAGGCGGACTGCAGATCAGATGGCGAGAAGTGGTTCGCGAGCCGATGGCTATATTGCCCCCGCCGCCGGTGATTCCAGAGGGCTACAGGGTGAGCTGTGCCTCCGAGAGCGGTTGACGGCACCAATCGGCGGTTGACACTGGGGGCGAGCGACCTCTACGATGGATCTCTAATTCTGGAGCTGTATTTTGACGCTGCGTGGTGGCCGAGGGGTTCGTCCCTTCGCTATGGCACTGGACTCGTTTGTTTAGGCTACGCGAGCGACTGGTAGCCGGATCCTGAGTCCGGCGGGTCGCCCTTGCGAAGCTTCTTTGGGAAGCTGGAAATCTCGCCTCATGGGAGCCAGCAGGGAACTGGAAGGGGGGGTTCGCAGATGGAGATCACTGAGGTTAAGGTCTTTCCCGTACAGGAAGAGAAACTCAAGGCATTTGTGTCCGTGGTTTTTGATGGCTGCTTCATGGTCAACGACATCAAGATCATCCACGGTCGCGAGGGACTGTTCATCAGCATGCCGAGCCGCAAGAAGAAGAATGGAGAGTTCAAGGATGTAGCCCACCCTTTGAACAATGACACCCGACAATCGATCGAAGCTCAGATCCTGGCTGAGTACGAGCGGGTTCTGGAGGAGCGCGGCGAGCACGGGGCGGGAGCACCACCTCCGCCTCGTCGCAGACCGACCGGTGCTCGCCGCCAGCGTCGCGCTGCTAGCGAGCCGCCGGGGAGGACAGATCCCACGGCCGGGCCGCGTGTGCCACCGGTGGAGGAGACTCTGCACAGCGGGGCCATAGACCTGCCCGAAGCGGGAGGCCACGAGGAGGGGAAACGTGGGGAGGCGGCACCCACCCCAGCCCCCAGCGAGGGCTCCGCGTTGTCCCCAGAAGAGGACAATGGACCCAAAGAACCGGGAGCGACCACCCTGGAAGAGGTCGAAGAGCGTCACCTGCGCGATTCCTTCTGGACGGTGACTTGAAGAGGTCGGAACAAAACCACTACCTTTGAGCCCACGAATCTGATTGAATCGGGTACAGTTCCGCGACGATCTAAGAACTCGCCCGGATGGACTCTCTTCTTTGGGGCGTGGCCAAGTGGTAAGGCACCGGATTTTGGTTCCGGATACCGTAGGTTCGAATCCTACCGCCCCAGCCAGAAGAGTTGGTTTTTTGATCACGAAAGCGGCATGGTGCCTTCGGAATTTGCGGGGCTTGGATGATGAACAGCGGGCAAGGCAGCGACCAACTGGCGGGTGACGAACTCTATGTACGGTGATCTGAAGATATTCAGTGGGCGGGCGCACCCGGCGTTGACGGCGGAGATCTGTGGCTACCTGAAGGTAGAGCAGGGGAGAATGAAGATTCTCAACTTCTCGGATGGCGAGGTCTTCGTACAGATTGAGGAGAATGTGCGCGGCGCCGACGTTTTCGTGGTCCAGCCGACCTGTCAGCCAGCCAACGAGAATCTGATGGAATTGCTGATCATGATCGACGCCTTCAAGCGCTCCTCCGCGCGAAGGATCACCGCCGTGTTGCCGTACTACGGCTACGCTCGCCAAGATCGCAAGGATCGACCCCGAGTGGCGATCACCTCTAAGTTGGTCGCCGATCTGATCTCCACTGCCGGTGCCGACCGCGTGCTCACCATGGACTTGCACGCCGGTCAGATTCAGGCTTTTTTCGACATTCCGGTGGATCACCTGTTCGCGGCGCCGGTGCTGCTGGAGGCGATCGCCCAGCTCGGTATCCCGGATCTGATCATCGTTTCTCCCGACGCGGGAGGTGTCGAGCGCGCTCGCGCCATCGCGAAGAGGATGGACGCGGGCCTCGCGATTGTCGACAAACGACGTTTCGCCCCCAACGAAACTGAAGTGATGCACGTCATTGGAGACGTCGCGGGGTGCAACGTGATGATCCTCGACGACATCATCGACACGGCGGGCACTTTGTCCAAGACGGTGGAGGGGCTCAAACAAAAGGGAGCCGACAGGGTGTTTGCGGCGGGAGTTCACGGTATCCTATCGGGCCCCGCGCTCGGCCGCCTCCGCGAGGCGCCCATCGAGACGGTTTTGATTACCAACACAACGCCGGTCAAAGAGAAGGTTCGTCGCTGCTCGAAGCTAAAACCCTCTTCCGTCGCGGGCCTTCTTGGCGAAGCGATCCGGCGCACTCATGAGAACAGCTCGGTCAGCTCCCTATTCGTTTGACGGGAGGGCCGCGAAGGAACAGGCAATGAGCGAACTGACGATCGAAGTAGCACGACGAGAGAACTTGGGAAAGAACGCCAACCGGCGTACCCGCGCCGCCGGCAAAATACCGGCCGTGGTCTACGGCGGTGGAAGAGATACGGTCGCGATCGAAGTCGATCGGCCGACAATTCTCTCGATGCTGCGTTCCGGGTCGGGGGAGAACACAATTTTCCTCCTCAAGCTGCTCGGTGGTAAGCAGAGCCGACACGCGATGATCAAGGACATGCAGGTCGATGCGTGCACCGACATCATCCAGCACATTGACTTCCAACGGGTGCTGATGGATCAGAAGATCCATGTCCAGGTCTCGGTGGAGCTCATCGGCGAACCGGTCGGGGTCAAGACCGATGGCGGAATCCTCGACTTTGTGACCCGCGATTTGGAAGTGGCGTGTCTGCCGGGCGATATCCCGAAGAGCTTGCAGCTGGATATTTCCGAACTGCTCATCGGCCAGCATGCCGAGGCGGGAGCGATCACCATACCCGAGGGCGTCGAGTTGATCGATAGTGAAGACCGGGTCGTGGTCTCCATTGCACAGCCTAGGATTGTCGAAGAAGAGACCGAGGAAGAAGAGGATCTGCTCGAAGCGGCCCCGGACCAGCCGGAGGTCATCGGTCGCGACTCCGAGGACGAGGCTGGAGACTGAGCCAGTCCGCGGCTCGTCGGGCGCACGGCTTGTGCGTAGCCTCGGCGAGCTTGCATCCTTGAGCCGATGTCCGAATCCAACCCAGAGCTTGAGCTGACCCTACCTCCCGAAGTCGAAGACGCCGGTGAGGAGCCGAGGCCGAAATTGATCGTCGGCCTCGGTAACCCCGGCGAGCAGTATCGAACTACCCGCCACAACGTTGGCTTTGGGGTGATCGAAGAGATCGCCCGGCGCCGCGATTGGCAGTTACAGGGCGAGCAGTGCATGAGCCGCCTCGCCGCCGATGAAACTCTCGTGCTGGCTCAACCACAGACCTACATGAACCGTAGCGGCCATGCCGTGCACTGCCTCGCCGAGATGCGGGGTTTCGAGCCGGCGGAGATCTTGGTGGTATTCGATGACCTCCATCTTCCGCTGGGCAAGTTGCGCCTGCGTCGTCGGGGCAGTCCGGGCGGGCACCGGGGATTGGAATCGATCCTCGAGAGCCTGCGCAGCATGGAGATCCCACGGCTGCGACTGGGCATCGGTGAGCCGGGAGTCGCGGTTGATGAAGCGCCGCCGGAGGCCGCGGAGCCGGGCGATCTGGTCGATTTTGTCTTGTCAGAGTTTGCCACCGATGAGGTGGAGACGGTCGAAGCGATGACCGTGCGTGCCGCCGACGCTTGCGAGTTCTGGCTCGCGGAGGGAGTCGAGGCGGCGATGAACAGTTTCAATCGGTAGTTTTCGAGCTTTTGATAATCGGTACCCTGAGCGCCATCGACTTGGATGGCGCACGGATTCTGGAGGAGAAATAGAGTGGACAACACAATCCTTTATCTTGCGCCGATCTGCGGTGTTCTAGCGCTACTCTTCGCTTTCTGGCGCAGCGGTTGGATTCGCCGTCAGGACAGCGGAGATGCCACCATGAACAAGATCGCGGGCCACATCCGCGAAGGCGCGATGGCCTTTCTGGGCCGCGAGTACCGCATGCTGGCGATCTTCGTGGTCGTCGTTTCGTGCTTGCTCGCATGGAGCAACGCGGGCCGGGCTGAGAGTTCTTGGATGATCGGGATCTCGGTCGCCGTCGGCGCTTTCTGTTCCGGGCTGGCGGGCTTCTTCGGCATGCGGGTGGCCACCTCGGCCAATGTGCGCACCGCGGCGGCCGCTCGCACTGGCCTGAACCGCGCCCTCGAAATCGCCTTCTCGGGCGGAGCGGTGATGGGCTTCTGTGTCGTCGGCCTGGGCGTGCTGGGCCTCGGTCTGCTCTTCTTGCTCTACAGCAATCTGTTCACCGGCGGCGGCGACCAGGCCAATTTGAGCCAAGTGGTCACCGTTCTCGCCGGTTTCTCCCTGGGTGCCAGTTCGATCGCGCTCTTCGCGCGCGTCGGCGGCGGTATCTACACCAAGGCGGCGGATATCGGGGCGGATCTGGTCGGAAAACTGGAGGCTGGAATTCCGGAAGACGATCCGCGCAATCCGGCGGTGATCGCCGACAATGTCGGTGACAACGTCGGTGATGTGGCGGGAATGGGCGCTGACCTGTTCGAGTCTTATGTCGGTTCGATCGTCGGTGCGATGGTTCTGGGGCTGAGCGCCGTGGCGCTCGGTGGCAGCAACTTCACCCCGGAACTGGTCCTGCTACCGATCGTCCTCGCGTCGGTGGGGATCGTGGTCTCGCTGGGCGGCACCTTCCTGGTGCGCACCAAGGAAGGTGGCGATCCCGCCAAGGCGCTGCACATGGGGACCTTCTCGGCGTCAGCGGTCATGCTGGCGGCGACTTGGTTCATTACTCGCTGGCTGCTGGAGGGCACCTACAACCTCTCGGGCTTGGAGTTCGGCGCCCAGGGCGTCTTTCTCGCGACCATCGTCGGTCTTGCCGCCGGGGTGATCATCGGTTTGATCACCGAGTACTACACCTCGGAGTCCAAGGCGCCGGCGCGGTCGATCGCCAAGGACAGTGAGACCGGTTCGGCGACCAACATCATCCGCGGCCTCGCCGTGGGTATGCGCTCCACCGCCTTGCCGGTGATCGTGCTGGTGGCGGCGATCTTGATCGCTCATCAACAGGCCGGCCTCTACGGCATTGCCATCGCGGCCCTGGGCATGCTTTCCACCACCGGCATTCAGCTGGCGGTCGACGCCTACGGTCCGATCGCCGACAACGCCGGTGGTATCGCCGAAATGGCGAGCCTTGGACCCGAGGTCCGCGAGCGCACCGACAAACTCGATGCGGTCGGCAACACCACCGCCGCCATCGGCAAGGGATTCGCCATCGGCTCGGCGGCGCTCACCGCCTTGGCCCTCTTCGCCGCTTACCGGACCACGGTGGGGCTGGAGTCGATCGACTTGGCCAAGCCGCTGGTCATGGGCGGGCTCTTCATCGGTGCGATGTTGCCTTTCCTCTTCTCGGCGATGGCGATGCAGGCCGTGGGGCGCGCCGCCTTCAAAATGATCGAGGAGGTTCGCCGCCAGTTCCGCACCATCGAGGGGTTGATGGAAGGCAAAGCGGAAGCCGATCACGCCAAGTGCGTGGACATCTCGACCCAGGCGGCGCTCAAGGAGATGATCGCGCCAGGCCTCCTGGCGGTGCTCGCTCCAGTGTTCGTGGGGTTCGTCTTTGGAACCGAGGCTCTCGCCGGCTTGCTGGCCGGAGTGACCACCTCGGGAGTGATGATGGCGATCTTCATGTCCAACGCCGGAGGAGCTTGGGACAACGCCAAGAAGTACATCGAAGGGGGAGCGCACGGGGGCAAGGGTTCCGACGCTCACAAGGCAGCGGTGGTTGGAGACACCGTTGGCGATCCGTTCAAAGATACCGCCGGTCCTAGCTTGAACATCTTGATCAAGCTAATGTCGGTCGTCGCCTTGGTGATCGCTCCGCTCCTTGTCCGGTGATCGCCCTGCCCTAGCTTGGTAGGCTTCAGGCTTGGTTGGCCAGCGTGATTTGGCGCTGGCCAACTAACCATTGCCTTTTGGCTGAGAATCCGTAGAATTAGCGATTCCGACCGATGGGTCCGCCGATTGAGGCACGAGACCTATCCACTTTTCACCTCTCTGTTCCGTAGATCACCAGCGGGACTGTCAAGGCCATAGGGAGGTCCAATGGCTGCACGTACGTATGAATTAGGGATCGTCATTGATCCGCGGCTCTCGGAAGACGAGGCGGCGGCGCTGGCGGACGGGTATCAGGAGATGCTCACCGCTACCGAAGGCGTCACCATCGACAAAGTCGAGAGCTGGGGCAAGCGCCGGCTGGCCTACCCGATCAAGAAGCTCAACGAAGGGCGCTATGTCTTCCTCTACCTCACGGTGACGGGCTCCAGTCCGTTCCCTGAAGTGGAGAAGCGCATGGGGCAAAACGAGAAGGTTTTGCGCTTCCTGACGGTGCGCACCGACAAGGATCTGAAGCGTCAAGCGAGCAAGGGAAAGAAGCAGCCCGAGCCCGCCGAAACGGCTGGAGAGGAGTAGAAGATGCCCCCGAGAAGACGAAAAAAGACATTCTTCCGCCGCCGCAAGGTTTGCAAGTTCACCGCGGACGGTATCGAGTACATCGACTACAAAGATGTGAAGCTCCTGCAGCAGTACACCCCCGAGCGCGGCACCATCATGCCGCGGCGAATCACTGGCACTTCGGCGCGCCACCAACGCATGCTGCAAACGGCGATCAAGCGAGCCCGCCATCTAGCATTGCTGCCGTTCACCACCGACTAGGAGGCACTGATGGACGTTATTCTGCTGAGTGATCAGCGCCACCTGGGCCAGCGTGGGGATGTCAAGAAAGTTCGCCCGGGATACGCGCGAAATTTCTTGATCCCTCAGGGCCTGGCATTGGTGGCAACGCCTGGAAACCGGAAGTATTTCGAAGAGCAGCGCAGCAAGATCGACGCCCGCCACATGCGCGAGCGTGGCGTTGCCGCTGAGGTCGCCGAACAACTGAGCGCACTCAAGATTTCGATCTCCAAGAAGGTCGGAGAGACCGATACGTTGTACGGATCGGTGACCGCTTCGGAGATTGCCGAGGCGATTGAGGGCAAGGGCTTCACCGTCGATCGTCGCAAGATCGATCTGGACGGCGGCATCAAGACCTTGGGAGACCACACGGTGCGCGTCGACCTCCACTCGGAGGTGATCGCCGAAGTGACGGTTTCCGTGGTGCCGGACCAAAGTTAGGATTCCGTGACCGGCGAGCACGGCTCGGAATCACCCGCGGGAATGGCCACGGGGTCACCCGTGTCTTCGCAGGGCGGCGAGCCGAGGATCGAAGAGTTCCTCGGTGAGCCGACCCGCGATCTTTCCCATTGGCAATGGCTGTGGGCCGAGGATCGGGACTTCCCCCTAAGAAGCCATCGAGGCTTGCTGGGAAAGCTGCTTGTTCTGGCCAAACGGCTGCTAAGGCCGTTTGTCCGTACGCCGCAGAACGATCTCTGGGAGCGCCAGAGGATCTTCAATTTGATCCTGTTGGAACATCTTCAGGGGCGTGAGGAGCTGGATCTGGCCCGCCGCCTGGGGAACCTGGAGGGCCGGCTTCCCGAACGAATCGCTGGCGTCTTGCGGCACAACGATGCGCTCTTCGCCCGCCTCGACCAGAAGGTGGATCTCTATCGACGCCAGGCGGCCCAGCTGTCCGAGCGGCTGGGAGGTGCTCTCGCGGTGGTCGAGACCTCCGCGGGGGCCGCACCGGGCAATGCCAGAGATCTCTCCGCCTTGACCCGGGCGGCGAGCGAAGTCGGATATCTGGAATTGGAACGGTGCTTCCGCGGGACGGAGGAGGAGATCGGTCAACGCCTCCAGCCCTACCTGGAGCGCTTGGAAGGGCGCGGCGAGGTTTTGGACCTCGGCTGTGGTCGCGGCGAGTCTCTGGCCCTCCTGACCGGCCATGGCCTGGTGGCCCGCGGGGTCGATGCCAGCGCCAGCATGGTTGCTCATTGCCGCAAGCGGGGGCTGGATGCTGAGGAAGGTGACCTCTTTGAAGTCCTGGCGGCGCTGCCTGCCGGCGGCTTGGGAGCGGTGGTTTCCTTTCACGTGATCGAGCACCTACCCGCCGAGTCGCTCGATCGGTTGGTGCGACTCGCTTGGAGGGTGTTGAAGCCGGGCGGACTGTTGATCCTGGAAACGCCCAATCCGTTGTCTCTCGTGGTCGCGGCGCGCAACTTCTGGCTCGACCCCACCCACCGTCGTCCAATCCACCC
>QIHU01000326.1 GCA_003231035.1 Acidobacteriota bacterium | reverse complement strand
TCTCAACGATGAGCGGTGGCGCCGCGACCGGAGCCGCGACTCGCTGGCTCTGCTTGCCCTGGATCCTAAGGCTGAAGCCGGAACGCTCGATCTTGAGCCCGTCCAACCCCCGTTCCGCAACGAGTTCGATGAGTTCCTTGATCTGCTCGAACGTCAACAACGAAACGTCCCCTTTCAGCTGGGATCGCCCAGCCCAAAACGATCTCTCAACGGAGATCTGGCTCCAATAGAAGTTGTGCTCTGCGGAGCTCGTATCGTGCCCGCCCTAGATTGGATCCCTGGTCGAGCACCAGGAGGAGGCAATATCCATCGGCCACGGAGCTTACCATGAGGGTCTGACTCGCCGTAGTCACGCAGTAGTGCTTCAAGGGACCGGCCGCGAGCTCTGAATCCACGGTGGCTACCGAGCGCAGTTGGGCCACGGATTCGGCCGCCAGCGCTTCGAGATCGATCTCTGGGCGCGAGTTGACGGCCTCGATCGGAATCCCGTCCGCGTCGACCAACGAGAGCGCCAGCGCCCCGTCGATTCGCTTGATTACTTTCCCCAGGCGCTCAAGAAACATCGTGTTCAGGCTGCTGACGGAGGGTTTGAAGGTAGCGCATTAGTAGCCTCTTTTTGCGTTCCAGCAGGCTGCCTTGGGGAGCGGTTTCCATCGCGTCGTTCGCTGGACTCTCTCCCGGTTCGGACGGCTCTGGGGGCGCGGGGGGCGCGACCTCTGGTGGCGAATCGACGAGTGTCTCGGCCACCGAGACGGTGGATTCCAGACGAGCCAGCCCGAGCTTCGCCGCTTCGTGCTCTGGCTGAGCGACCAGGACTTCGCGATAGATCCGTTTGGCATCTTCTTCGTGGCCTTGGGCCAAGTAGAGTTCGGCGACGGTCACGGTGGCCGGTGGTTGATCGCTGACCGGCGGTTGATCGCTGGCCGGCGCTACCTCGGGTTGCCTCTCTTGCTCCTCGACCGAGTCCGCGGCCGCCTGCTCGGGCAGCGCACTGGCGGCGACGGGAAAGATACCGTCTCCGCCCAGTTGCTCCAGGTAGCGGCGCTCTAGCCCTTGTTCGTGCAACGAGGGAAAGGGCTCGCCGGGCTCCACGAGCGACAGGCTGCGCGGCGTTTGACTGGCCGGTGGCGACTCGCTGGAGGTTGGATCGTGTGGACTGTCCAGATCTCGTTCTGTCTCTTGCGCGGCTTCTTCCGCCGCCCCAGGGTCAGCCGGGACGATGGTCTCGCCCTCGCCAGCAGCCCGCGAGCCAGTCGATGTCTCACCCGTGGCCGAAGCCATGGCTTCGATCCGCGCGCGCAGTGGCTCGATGTCTGGATCTGAGTTGTTGAGGACGGTGTAAAGATCGAGCTGTCGCTCCGCTTGGGCGGAATTGCCACGTTGGATGTGCGTCTCGACCAAGAGTTTGGCGGCCACCAGGTGGGTCACGTCCTGGTCCACCACCTTGTCGAGAATGGGCCGGGCCTTGCTAGGTTCCCCTAGTTCGAGATAGCAGCGGCCTAGGGCGACTTGTGCCGCAATGTAATTGGGGTGCTTCTCTAAGCCCGCCAGCAAGAGGTCGACGGCCGTCTCGATCTCGCCCTCCCGCCGGTGCTCCTCGGCGACTTGCAGAAATCCGCGAGAATCGCCGGTGTCCTCGATCCCGCCGCTTTGGCTTGCTCGGCGGTTTTCGGAGCTGTGTTGGTCAGCCATGGGTGCGGTAGTTTTCGCGAATCTCAGGCATGGTTTGGGAGCCCGCGGGGCTGGCTCTAGGGTTTTCAGCGCCGATGGGGGCAGGCTGAAGGGGGCGCGATGGTTGTTTCGGGGATTATAACAACATGGGGGCGGCTTGGTGACCTCGCCGCTTCGCGTCTCGACGGGTAATGTGGCCACCGAGCGCGGAAGGGGAAACACCTGCCACCAGAGTCGATCCGAGAATAGGTATCCCTGTCGCCGGATCTAGGGGGAGCCCAACACGATGACCTGCTTCGAGTCGCTGCGAGTCTCGCCTTCACTGGTGGCGGTGGCGGTAACCGTGAAGGTCCCGTTGGCCGGAATGTTCTGGACGTCGGTGTCGAGCACCGTCAAGGTCACGGTCACCTGACCCTGAGTGTTCGTCTGGGCAACTGCTGAATCCAAGCTCCCCACATCCGAGTCGAAACGTACGAGAACGGCGTTGAGCGGCGTGCCGACCGGATCTAGCAAGACCGCCGTGAGAATAACGGCAGCACCGGGGGCAGGGGAGCGGGTGATGCTTTGGGGCGCCACGGTGAGGTTGAGAGAGTCGAGCGCCGAGTTGATCGTGATGTTGACGGCCTGCAGTTCGCTGGTGCCCAGAATGGCGGCAACGGCTCCGGTTCCCGATCGGTTGCCGGCGGTGAAAGTCGCCTGCGCCTCGCCGCTGTTGTTGGTGCACACCGCCGCGCACGGGTCTTCCGCATTTCCGGTGCAGGAGTTGTCTTCATCGCATGAGATATCGCCCAAATCCGAGGTTAGGCGGATCCGTTGACCGCCACCGAGCGGACTACCGTCCGAGCCGCGGGCCAGAATGGTGACCTCGGACGACTCGCCAGTCGCGACGACGGTGGGATTGGCGCTGATGATGAGCATCGGCTGGGTGCTGGCATCCGCTCCGATTTGCACCGAAACCATCACTTCGCCTTCAAGGCTGTTGACCAACCGGGCCGTCACCATGGCGGCGCCCGATTGTCCGTTGCCGCACAGCAGAGCGGAAACCTGGCCGTTGCTGTCCACCTCCAAGCGATTGACGGTGACCGTTGCCGAGCAGCCGGAACTACGGTCGGGCCGCAACACGCCGCGATCCGCGAGCAGCTGGATCAAAGTGCCCGGGCTCAGCACCTTGCCGTCCGGCCTTACACCGCTGACCGTGATCCTCGCGCCCTCCCCCACCAGCGCGATCAGGCTCGGGCTGGCGGAAATCTTGAGCACACTGCCGGCGGGGGCAGTCGGGTTGGCAAGCTTGTCGCAACTAAGACCGACAAGCAGGACTAGACTGAGCAGAAGGTATCGTAGAGGTCGCATTTCAAAAGCAGTATACGAAGCAGGGCGACTGCGCGTCTAGCAGTCGCCCCGTTAAATGTACCGCTCCTAGTCTTCGCTAGGTGGATTCGTCGTTGTCGTTGGGTCCAGCGCACTCGGGATCTGGGTTGAAGGGGTTGATCGTGGCGTGATCGACGAATCCGTCCCCATCGTTATCGAGTCCGTCGCTGCACTCGGGAGTGGCTGGCGGCGGTGGCGGTGGCGGTGGTCCCGCGTCCCCTCTGCAACTGAGGTCGGAGGGGGTGAAGGTGTAACCACCGGTCACCGTGTCCTCACACTCGGTCAGCAGATTGATGACCATCACGTCGACACTAGTGTTGACGAAGCGCATGCCTTGCTGGCCGTCGCCATCGTCGTCACAGGCTTCCTCATCGAAATTCGAGAAGAGCGGGGTGGTCACCGAGATCGAAATCGGTGAGATGGCGGTGACCCCCGCGGCGGCTTCGCCGAAGAGGACCCGGACCGGATCCTCGAAAGCGGAACCGCTGATGGTGCGCGCGGAACTCACCGCGCCCGGGCCGCTCGGCGGACTGACGCCGAAGATGGTGGGCGCGAAGGCACGATAGATGAAGTCCGGTCCTTCGCCAAAATTCCCATCGTTGATATTGACCACTCGCGTCGGGCCGGTGACATCCATACAGCCTGTAATCACCGGAATCGCCGGCTTGACGAGGATCTCGGTTCCGGTCACGGAGATGATGTCCGCCGCCAAGCCAGCCAGAGTGACCGCCACCGGCGCGCTGAAACCTTGACCAAAGAGGGTCACCAACTCCCGCGAGTTGTATGGAATCTGATTGGGTGCCACCGATGTGATGATCACCTGACTACCGTAGGTGAAAGCCGAGGTGGAGATTCCCGCAAAGCCGGTCCCCAGATTGCGAATCAGGATGTTGACGGTCGAGTTTCCGTTGCTCTGGCCGATTCCTGTCGCCGATGGCGTACGCACAACCAACTCGGATCCGGTGACCGAAAGGATGGTCGCCTCAACACCGGTGAAGTTGTTGGGGCTCGTTCCGCCTCCGAAGAAGACTTGCACCGGAGATTGGAACCCGGTGCCCCGGATGGTCACTTGGGTGCCACCTTGGTTGGGGCCGGAGGCCGGGGTCACGGAGAAGACTTGCGGTTGCTGCACGCCTCCCGGTGGGTTGCTGGCGGGGAGATATACGAAGCCGTTGGCGAGATTGTCGGTCGCTTCATCCACGCTGTTGAGCCGCACCGTCGCCTGAACATTGACCGGTAGGGTGGTGCCGGTCGGCACTTGTCCAAGAGAGGGCGGAGTACGGACCCGAATCCGGTCGGTGGCCACCGAAATGATTTGTGCCGGCGAGCCACCGATGGTGACCCGGACGGGTTCTTCGATCCCACCACCACTGAGTTCGACAACCTCACCACCGGCCTGCCCCCCGGTATTGGGGGTCACGGCAGAGAGGAAAAAGACGGCCGCTTCGCCGATCAGTAGATTGGATTGGCCCGTACTGTTTTGCAACTGGACGCGAATCACCGCGCCGCCCAGGGAGCTACCGGGATAGAGGAGCACTTGCGCGTTGCCATTGAGCAAAGAAAGCAGAAGGTTTTGAGTTCCCGACCCGGGAGTTTGCAGATCGCCCAAGGTGGTGGTCAGGGCGGCCGTCGTTCCGTTGGGGGGCGGTTGGCCGTTGTCGGCACGCCGCACGCTCACCCGAATGGTGGAGGGCGAGGCACCGCCGGCTTGCAGCTGGTCGGGAGTCGCGGTCACCGTAATGTTGAAGGCCGCACCGGCTGCTCCGCCTGGCGGAGGTACCGGTTGAGGCTGAGGTGCTGACGGACTGTCGTCCGAGCAGCCCACAAAGCCACCCAGCGCTACAGCGAGCGCTAGAGCCAACAAGAGGAGTCGATTGGTGCGTCTTAAGTTCATCTCGATCCTCCGTGGCCTACTGAACGAATTCAATCAACCAGGACACCGTGTTCGAGGAGATCTGATCTCCCGAAAGGGTGCGGCCGAAGAAGCGCAGGTTCACGTTGAGTTGGATTATTGTCGAGCCAGTTTCCGAATCAATACCACCATTTTGGAAGAGTAGATCCGAGAGCGGAGGGTTGGCCAATTGGTCCGCCCCCAAAATATCCAGGTTGTCGATGGTGTCATTGCCGTTCACCGGCACGATTCCGAAGATGCCGTTGACCCTCTTCGGCGGAACCCGGGTTCCGGTATCAGCCCGGGTGTAGATGACTTCATAGCTTTGCAGCTCGATGTCCTGCAGGTTGCTGGTCAGCCCGTTGGGGTCCTTGGCAATGCTGCTGAGGGTCAGCTCGCCAACTTGAACAAGACCGCCGCTGCCGTTGACGTTCACCTGAATGGGCAAGCCGTCAAAGCTGGAGATCGACAGAATGACCGATCCCTCGGCCTTGTCGGTCCGCGAGTTGCAGCCGGCCAGAACCACGGCAAACACCAACAGGCTCAGGGGAAGAAGGCGCACTGTCTTTCTCATGATCGCTCCTCGCCGAATATTCACAGGTTGATCACCCGTGGAGTGATGAAAATCAACAGCTCTTCATTCTGATCACTACGGCGTTTGTTCTTGAACAGGTGGCCGAGTAGGGGAATGTTCGAGAGGCCGGGAACCCGGTCCTCGCCTTGATCGCTCGACACCTCGTAGATACCACCGATAACGGTCGTGCCACCGTCGCGCACAATGACTCGCGTACGAGCCTCCTTGGTCGCGATGGGAGCGTTGGCCGCCCCCTGCACCGCGAAGGCCAACTGCGGTTCGCGCTTGCGGATCTCGATGTCCATCAAGACCGTCCCTTCGGCCGTCACTTGCGGCGTCACTTCGAGACTCAGCGTGGCGTTGATGAACTGCACGGTCACCGTGTTGTTGCTGATCGTCTGAACGGGAATCTGCAAACCGCTCTGAATGCTCGCCTGCTCGTTGTTGAGCGTGGCGATTTTCGGTGCGGACAAGATCTTGATCAGACCTTCATTTTCCGCTGCTTGCAGCGCGACGTCAAGATCGAAGCTGTTGAGCACGTTGCCCAGACTCAGGTTCAGGAAACCGTTGGCGGCTCCGGTCAACAGGTTGACGCCACCGTCTCCAGTGACGTTGTTGGGAAATTGGAGCCCAGTCGTGTTGCCGAAGCGCGCGCTCGCCTCACCGTTGAACGACCAGCGAACCCCAAGGCTCCGCGTGAAGCGCTTGGTTGTTTCGATGATCCGCGCCTCGATCATGACCTGCGGCTCCGGTGTATCGATCTCTTCGATCACCGCGATCACCGTGTCCATGTACTCCGGCAGCTCCTTGAGGATCAACGTGTTGGTCCGCTGATCGACAATGACGCTACCGCGACGGCTGAGCAGACTACCACCCTGACTCAAGAGGTTCGCCATTTCGGCCGCACTGGAGTAGCTCAGCCGCTTGACGATGGTCTGAAGCGGTACTTGGTCCGCCTTGGCTTGGGCCAGCGCCGCGTTCTGCTCGGCTTCGGCTCTGAGAATATTGAGCGGCGCGATACGCATGATCGTCCCTTCAATTTCGTAGCCGAGACCGTTGATCTTGAGGATCTGTTCGAGGGCTTGATCCCAAGGAACATTCTCAAGCTCCACCGTCACGCTGCCCTCCACCTCGGGCTGGACGACAATCGACAGGTCACTGATGGTGGCGAAGGATCGCAGAGTCTCGACCACATCCGCCTCGCGCAACGTCATACTGATCAGATCGCCCGTATAGACCCTCTCCTCCCCCAGAATTGGCCGGGCGGCGAAGACTCTGGCACTGAAGTCACCACCATCCTCCGCTTCGAGCGGAATGGAGGAGAAAAGTTCGCTGTCGTTCGAAGCTGGGATCTGCGGCGCGCCACGAGCCGCTTCAACTCGGTAGCCCGTCGCTTCGATGGGCACCGGAATCGGCTCCTCGAGCACCGGCGCGGTTCGCGGGGCCGGGACAGCCACCGCAACCGGAACCGGCTCCAGGGCTATCGGCGCCGGTTCGGTCATCGCCGGCTCATCCTGGCTTGCGATCGGGATTTGTTCGGCGATCACTACCGGCTCTTCCACCATCGGCTGTTCGACTACTGGCTCTTCATAGGCCGGCTCGGCGACTACCGGGGTCTCGGCCATCTCGAATTTGACCTCGGGGCTGACCTCTTCATAGGCGGGCTCATCGATGGGCGCGGCGTCGGCCATCACCGCGACCGGCTCGGAGTTGAGCCGCGGCGCCGGTTCCGCCGCCGCGGCCTCGGCGACCTGCGTCTGCGCGGCCGGCACTGTGGCCGGCACTGTGGCGACCTCTATCGAAGCCGCGTCACCCAGCTTGATCTGGAGCCCGTTGATGGTCCGCTCGATGATCGGCCGCAAGGGTCGGGCCAAATCGATCACCACTCGGGTCACCGGCTGAGGAACGGACTTGAACTGGCCAACGCGGACCCTACGGACCCGATCGCTGTCCACCGGTAACGAGGCAACTTCGGCGGTGTTCACCACACCGATCAGGTCGACGACGAAACGCTCGGGATTCTCTAGACGGAACGTGGTGTAGGTGAACTCGCCGTCACCGGCCACCAAGATGGTGTCACCACCAAAGACCTCAATATCCCGCAAGGTTGAGGCCAGCGGGCCACTGGGCGCGGGCCCATGGCGCGGGCTCTCGGCCGTACCGAGGTTAGCAAGGTCAACGGGACTCGTGGAGTCGTCCCCGATCGAGCCAACCGCAGCTTCAGCCCTCTTGGGGTCATCGCCCAAGGGCTCATAGACGAAGCGTTCGTCGGCGGCGCTGGACTCCTCGCTGAGAGTGTCTTGGCTTTCGTCGGCGGCGGTCTGCTCAGCGGCCATCACCGCGGCGGTCTTAGCGGTTGGCAGGAGAGAGAGGCGCAGCACATTTCCGTCAGCGGCAAGGGCGTGCTCCGCTTCGTCCCGCGTGGTGATGGTCAACCGGGTCACCGGGCGCGCTCCACTGCTGTCGGACTCGACGAGCACTCTCGCGACTAGCCCCTCGGACGCGGTCAGACTGGTGAGTGCGGAGTTGGGTGAGCTGTTGGGCAGTTCGACCACTAGGTTGCCGTCCGCGTTGCGATAGCTGGTCCAAACCATGGCACCGCTGGCCCTGACTTCAAGTTCAACTCCGGGCGCGCCTTCGCGCAGCTCGACCGATTGAATCTCAACCGGAGGCGGCGACGCCATCGCGAAGCTGTCCGTCCTCGCGGCGGTCCCCGAAGCGGCCGAAGCCGAGGCTCCAGACTCGGGAGAAGTTCCTCCCGCCGAGGAACAAGCACCGATCACCGGACTGATCAGGACAATCGCCGCGATCGCCGCGATCCACCTCCAGCCTAACGCTGATCTTGTTCTTTGCACCACGTATCCCATTGCACTCGTCTCCTCTTCCGACAGCCAGCGCATCCGATCAAGGGTTGAGCGACTTGGCGACTTCCCGGAACGGCTTGAGTGCCGCCGGGTCCAGAATGTCCTGCTTGAAGACCACCTCGTTGCGGGTAATCCGGAGGACATCACCATCAAACAATTCATCCCCAACGTAAATGAGATAGCCCTTCTGCTTGTCCGCCGCCTGCACCTGCGCGGCATAGCCATCTCGCGTTGCGAAGATTCCCGACAAGAGGACCTCATCGATCAGTAATCCAGCGACTCCATCCGGCCGGGGCCCCTCCAGCGTCGGTCGCTCCGCAACCACCAGCAGCGACTTGAAAGGATCGCGCCGATCACCTGGATCATAGGAATAGCCGCGGCCCGCGAGAATCTCTTCATCTTCACTGAGCATGGCGTCGATCGCCAGCTCGCCCTGCGCGGTGCTTTCAGCGGCATTGGCTGCTGGGGCTTCCGCTTCTTGCGCCGCTGACGAACCCGCGACGAGCAACAGGATCGCAAGGCCGGCGACCGCCGCGGCCCAATCGAGCCGTCTCGGCATGCGTATCCTTGAGCGATCGAAGGTATTCAGCTTCATTCGTCGAACTCCAGAGCCGGCTCTTCGTCGGGTTCCTTGTAGACGAAGGTCTTGGCGGTAAAGCTGACCTCGATGGTTCGGAAGGAGGTCTGATCTTTGATCGCCCTCACCCGCAGGTTGTCTACATTGACGATGCGCGGAAAGCGGCTGATCCGATCGAAGAAGAGAGCTAGATTGTGGTAGTTGCCATCCAGCTCGACCGCGATCGGGTACTCGCTATAGAAGTCCTGCTCGATCTCGGTACCCGGCCGGAAGAGGCGAAGGTTGAAGTCACCCTCCTCAGCCAAGAAACGTACCCGACGCAAGAGGTCCGGCGTGTTGCGCCGCGCCGGAAGAATTCGGAGGAGTTTCTCGAGATCGACTTCTAGCCGTTCGACCTCCTCCCTAAACTGTGGCAGCTGCTGCTTGGCCGAGCGCCCCTGTTGAATCTTGACCTGTAAGTCGTTCAGCCTAGTTTCCATGGAACTGATCTGATCGCGCTGCGGCTTGAAGAGCCGACCATTCGCCGCCCAAAAGAGCACCCCACCTATCACCAAGCCGATCACCAAGCCGTGATACGGGGGTTTTCCTTCGAGCGAGTATCCAAAGACAGCCACGATTCAGCCTCCAGCTCCAGCCGCGGCCGACTCCGGGGCCCCGTCTTCTAGGTCCGCGGGATTCGAATCAACACTGATCGGTAGCAAGTTGAAGCCCAGATTGATCGAGAAGTCGTAGACCTCGGATCTACCGAGTTTGGATTCTTTGAAATCAGGCTCGTCAAAGCCGGCAACTCTATCCAGATTCTCAGTGAAACTGGCGATCGCGTTGTTGTTGTAGGCTTGCCCTCTCAACTTGATCTGGCTGGCGCTCATCTGCATGTCGGTCAACCACAGCAACTCGGGCACGGCGCGCGAGATCTCGTCCATCACTCTCACCGGTCCCCGTTGATTGGCCTTGAGTTCGGTGATGACGGCAATCTTGTGCTCCAACTCTGCCCTCTTGGTCTTGAAAGCCTCGACTTCCTTGATCACCTCTTCGAGTTTGTCGTACTCGGCCTGTGCCACATCGATCTCGCGGCCTTTGTCCCGGATCTGGTTCTTGTTGATGAACCAATAGGCGACACATCCGACCAGCGCCACGAGAATCACACCCAGGAGGAGAAACTGTCCCAGGTCCGTCGGCAGACTCTCCCGAGTTGCCCGCGCTCTACGTACCGCCGCCGGCCGCTTGCCCTCGGAGAGCAGATTAATCTTAATCATCTGCTGTTCAGTCCCCTACCGAGCGGACCGCCATCCCCACGGCGACCCCCAGCATCGGTCCCACGGCCTGCAGCCACTCCGCGGAGAAGTCACCCTCGCGATAGCGGATGCGCCGCAGCGGATCCATCAGTTCCACCTCCACCTCGAAACGCTCAGTCAAGATCTGCTGCAAGTTGGGCGTCAAGGAACAGCCACCACACAGCATCAACTGATCGACCGATCCTTCGGTCGAAGTGGCGGAGAAGAAATCGAAGGTCTTACGAATCTCTTCGGCCATGTCACTCGAAATGGCATCGAGTATCGGCCGGGCATCCGAAGGCGAGTAACGATCGGCGGCTTCGCCGCGCTTCAACCCTTCCGCCTGCTCGAAGGAGAGGTTGAACTCGCGCTGCAAGGCCTCGGTGAACTGGTTGCCACCGAAGGAGATATCGCGCCAAAAAACAGTGGTGCCACGGGCCAGGATGTTGATGTTGGTCACCCCAGCCCCCATATTGATGAGGGCCACGGTCTTGAAAGGGTCGAGATCGTAGTTGATCTCATAGGCGTTCTGCAGTGCGAAGGCATCCACATCGACCAGAGCGGGAGTCTTGCCCGCCTGGCTGATCACCGAGACGTAGTCGTTGACCTTGTCGCGCTTGACCGCCACCAAGAGGACTTCCATGTTGTCGCGACCGGGTTCCCCCTCTTCCAAGACCACATAGTCCAGACGGACATCGTTGATGTCGAAGGGAATGTACTGCTCCGCTTCCCACTGGATCGAATCCGCAAGCTCCTCGGCGCCCATCGCGGGCAACTGGATCTTCTTAATGATCACCGAGTGGCCCGAGAGCGAGGTGCCGAAGTTGGTGCTCTTCACCCGCGTTTCGTCGTTGAGCTTGTGGATCGCGTCGACGACCAAGGACGAGTCCATGATCGAGCCGTCCACGATCGCCTCGGGCGACAGCGGCTCAATACCCAGCCGCAGGAGATCGAATTCTCCCCCTTTGCGACTCTTGAGCTCAACGAGCTTGATCGCGGAACTGCCGATGTCGAGGCTCACGAGCCCCTTTGAGCGGGAAAAGAACAAAGTAACTGTCCCCTTAAAATCCAATGATCACGGGCATTTACGCTGCAAAACTTAAAGCTTAGCTGGAGGCTAGCAACAAAAAAAGCAGGTGTCAAGGGTCAAATGCATTTATCGCCATAGAGGATCTTGTCGGCGAAAAGTTGCCGTGGCCACGGCTTTTTGGTACCCTCTGCCGCTCGCATGTGGAACGCGAAAGATGAGTGAGGAACGATCATGGCAAAAAGATGCGTAGTTTGCAACAAGGGTACCAGCCACGGCCATAGCATCAGTCACGCGCACAACGTGACCAACCGCACCTGGCAACCCAACCTTCAGAAAATCAAAGCGGTGATTGACGGCAACACCAAGCGGGTCTGGGTCTGCACCCGCTGCCTGCGAAGCGGGCGGGTACAGAAGCCCGTGGCCCGCACCTGGACTCCCGAGAGCACAGAAGCTGAAGCTGAAGCTGAAGCTTAGCGATGTGGCCACGGCGGCACCGCCGCTAGCGCGCCAGGGGCTTGTGCCCCTTCGGCTAGGAGTTTCCCGTCATCACTTGGCGGGAACCACTCCCCGGTTCACTGACCAGGGAGCGCTTCGATGTCGGCGACGCTGGCTAGGTTGCCCTGTGGATTGAAGAAGGTCTTGGTGTTGCCGGTCTCGGTGTCGGTGATGCGCAGGGTGTACTCCACATTCGACAAGGCACCGTAGAAGACCCAGAAGTGGTCGTTGATGGCCCGGCCATCCAGAATCTTGAGGACCAACTCTACGTTGGTCTCGTTGAAGAAGAAGAAGTAGCCGGTGTCCGTGGTCAGCAGTTCGGCCATTCCCACGCCGGTTTGGCCCTGCGGGGTACGCCAATCGACCTCCACCTGGAAGCGCCCGCCGCGCAGACAGAGAACCGTGTCGCCGGCAATACAGCCGCCCTTGAGGGCGTCAGAGGAAATTCCAGCCGGTCGAGCCGCCAACAGGTTGTCCTCATCCAGCCGCGCGAGGAGTGGATGCGAGCTTCCCGCCAACGATTTGCTGGCTTCCGGTGGGAAGGCCGAGGTGTCGGCGATGCTGGTCAGGCTCTTCGGAGCGTTCTTGAAGCTCTTCAATCTACGGCTGACCGTATCGAGCACCCGCAGTTCGTATTCGACGCTCGATAGCGCGCCATAGAAGATCCAGAAGCGCCCGTTGACCACGGTACCGTCCAACGCCTTGACCACCAGCTCGACATTGGTATCGCGGAAGAACCAGAAGTAGCCGGTATCCGTGGTCAGAAGTTCGGTGTGGCCGTACCCCGTGTTGCCCACGAAGTCGCGCCAGCCAATGTCGAGCAGAAAGCGACCGTCGCGCAAGCACAGAACTCCTTCGCTGGAGCACTCCTCGCCTCCCACCGTGGTGGTGGCGACCTGAGTTCCCGAGGCGCGTAGCGTGTGGGCGCCGGCAGCACCGGTCTCGATCACCCCGCCCGGTGCCGCTTGGTTCTGCCCAGCGAGCGACAGGACACCGCCACTGCCCGCATAGGCCAGATAGGAACGCCCCGACGTGGCCTCGCCAAAGTCCGAGAGCACGGACGGCACGGCGAGCAAACTCCCCTGACGCGGTGGTGTCGCTAACCTACTGTTGGCGGCCTGGCTCTTCTTGGTCGAAGGCGCCGCGCTCCGCTGTACGACCATGCTATTGAGCTGCGGCGCTGTCGATCCCTGGCGGCTGAAGACGATGTTGACGAACACCTTGTCGCCAAAGGTAGTCGAGTGGAACTGGTTGTTGTTATAGACCACCCGGTTGATCGCCTTGTCCTCGGTGTCGATCTCAAAAACGGGCACACCAATGTTGCCGGTAAAGAGACAGTTACGCACCACCCCGGCGGCATCGGCCTCGCGGCCGGGCAGGGCGGCGGGGTTGCGCGGGGTGGTCAACAGACCGGCACCTCGCGAGGTGGCGATTGGCTCCGCCACGCCGGGACTCACCTCGTTGCCGATGAAGAAGCTCTCAGAGACTTCCATATTGGAACCCGACCAGAAAAAGCCACCCCCCGACTGCTCGGCACTGTTACCGGCGAAGGTCGTTCGCACCACCCGTCCACTGGATTCCTCGAATACCGCCAGCCCTCCTCCCACCGCGCCCGCTTCCCTCGCGTGGCTCGCCAAGACCATGCTGTCGCTCATCGTCAGGTCGACGAAGCGAAGGCTGAGCGCGCCACCAAAGCCAGCGTTGGCACCCCCAAACCCCGCAACGTCGCAACCGTGGAAGACCGTCTGTTCAAACACCATTTTGGTGCGATTCTCGCCATCGGTCCCATCCTGAGCGACGCCTCCATCCCCATACCGACGATTGAGATCGCCAGCGGCCGCCACGCAGCCGCCGTTGGCCGCATCCGGCGTCGCCGTGAGGTCTCCACGAAACAGGCTGCGACTCACGGTCACACTCGCCGAGGGACGGTTGATGGCGCCGAAGTCGGTGGAGCCGTCCGCGAAATCCGCCGAGGCGACGGAGAGGGCACCCCCGGAGGGTACCCCGGTGGTGTCGTCGATCGCCTGGTTGGCGTCGAAGAGCGAACCCTCGATCTCGACCTCAGCCCGGTAGACGGAGAGGGCGCCCCCTTGCGCCGCCCGATTGTCAGTGAATTGGGAACCGAAAATGAGAGCCCGGGTGTGATCCTCAGCGTGAATCGCCGCGCCCCCGGTGGGCCCGGGAGGGCAGCAGAGGTCTTGCTCGATCCGGTTAGACAGGAAGGTCGAGTTGGCCACCAGCAGATCGCTGGCCGGGTCGCGAACGTCCTCACCCCAAATGCCAAAGATGTAAATCGCACCGCCCACCCAGGCCGCGCCGTTGCCCTCGAAGTGCGAATCGTAGATCCGCACCTGGCTATCGAGAATACGCATCGCGCCACCGTGGGCGTCCGAGCGGTGGCCGGGGAGATTGACCCGGTTGGCGAGAAATCGGCCCTTGTGGACATAGACCTGCGAGTTATTGATCTCTAGGCCGCCACCCCGAAGCTGGGAGCTGTTGTTTTCGAAGGTGGAATCAAAGAAGAGCGCCTCGCTCCCCTTGGCGATGAAGACCGCGCCTCCACCCGTACTGGTCCCGGTCACCGTGTTGTTCTCGAAGAGGCAGTCGGTGAAAGAGGCCTGGGCGGCGGACAGAGTCACCGCCCCACCGACCCCCTCTTGGGTCGACAGCCCACCTCGGAAGGTCAAACCCGAGAAGAAGATCTGCCGGCCCCGCGATCGGTCGCTATTCTCAAAACGCAGGATCGGCCGCGCACCTTGGCCGTCCAGCACCACGCTTCCAGGCGCGGCACCGGCCGCGGCGCGAACGGTGAACCCTTTGCCAAAGTTGGTCAGCCGGAAAGAGTTGGGCGGAGCCGGATAGACCCCCGGGGAGACCTCGATCACCCCACCGCCCTGCACTTGGGCAAAAGCTTGCTGGAGGTTCGCGTCCTGCGGCACCCGAACTCGGGGCATGGCCGCCGCGAGTTGGGGAAGCAGGCCCACGAACAAGGCGATGAATAGGCTGCTGAGAATTAGATTTTGTTTTCGCACGTCAGGTCTCCTCGACTCTGGGTCAACCTCCGACCGGATCTTCTTTCTCTGTCCAAAGTTCGCGCCGACGAGGCACCCCCACCTCGCCAGCGCGAAATGACGGTCTGCTCTATGAGCCGTCAAGGGCAAGGTACCACCTCGGGCCACCAGCTCTAAGACCCGTTCGGGCTACTGATCAGGGTGCAATTAGGCTCTAGGATACTAGGAAAATAGTTAGGGGGTGGCAGTCGGCCAAGGGTGGGCGACAGCCAGCTTGGCAACCCAGCGGCCTTCGTCGCGTACAGAGTAAGAAGAATCTCACACATTCAGGCTGCGCGGGCCGCCGTCACCTCGACAGGAGGAAGTATCCAATGGTCAAGAACCGTCTCTATCTTTCCCTTGCTCTAAGCACTCTACTCGGCGCTCTGACCACCGCCTCGGCGCTGTCTCAGGAACCCGCCGCCGCCGCGCCCGATCCTCAGGCGACTCAGGCAACGGGCACTTCCCAAGACTTGCCGGCCCCCCTTTCCTCTCTCTCCGTGCCCGCCGAACCCTTCGATGCCAACGCCGCCACCGCCACCTACCTCGCCCGACTCACCGGCGAGGAACGCGAGCGCTCCGACCACTACTTCGAAGGCGGCTACTGGCTCATCCTGTGGAACTTCCTCTTCGGTCTCGGCGTCGCCTGGCTGCTGCTGGGCACCCGTCTCTCCGCCAAGATGCGCGACTTGGCTGAAAAAGTGGGCAGATGGAAGGCGGTTCATACCGCCCTCTACGCCTTGCAGTATCTCCTCTTGACCACCGTGATCAGCTTCCCGTTCACGATCTACCAAAGCTTCTTTCGCGAGCATAAGTACGGTTTGGCCAACCAGGGCTTTGGCGACTGGTTCGGCGAGCAGATGATCGGCTTGATGGTGGGGCTGATCCTGGTACCCATCCTCTTGGTCGCGCTCTACGCCGTTTTTCGCAAGGCACCCCGCACCTGGTGGCTCTGGGGAGCGGCGGTTTCCACCGTATTTCTGGTGATCATGCTGCTGATTGGACCGGTCTACCTGGCCCCCCTGTTCAACGAATACCAGTCCCTCGAGGACCCGGCGACGGTCGATCCGATCCTCTCGATGGCACGCGGCAGCGGTGTGGAGGTCGACAAGGTCTACCAATTTGACGCCTCGAAGCAAAGCAAGCGGGTCAGCGCCAACGTCAGCGGCATCTTCGGCACCATGCGCATCTCGCTCAACGACAACCTCTTAGAGCGCTGCGATCTTGCCGGAGTCAAGGCGGTGATGGGCCACGAGATCGGCCACTACGTGCTCAACCACATCTACGAGGGACTCCTATTTTTCGCCGTGGTCCTGGTGGGGGCCTTCGCCTTCGTCCGCTTCACCTTCGACCGCGTGGTCGGGTGGCGCGGAAAGTCATGGGGCATTTCCGGCGTCGGTGACATTGCTGGACTGCCTCTGCTGATCGTCCTCCTCGCGGCCTACTTCTTCCTCATGACCCCGATCCTAAACACCTTCATCCGCACCAACGAAGCCGAGGCCGACATCTTCGGCCTCAACATCGCCCGCGAGCCCGAGGGCTTCGCCGAAACCGCGCTGATGCTCTCCGAATACCGCAAGATCGACCCCGGCCCGATCGAAGAGTGGATCTTCCACGACCACCCCAGCGGCCGCGCCCGCATTCAGATGGCGATGGACTGGAAGGCGGAGAATTTGGGCGAGGAGTAGAGGAGGGCTGCTAGGTGCCAGCCGATTTGCAAGTCCTTTGGAATCAGCACTTACTCCATCGATCGACATTTCTTCCGGGACGGTTCATTTCGACATCGCGCTGCAAATTATGGCGATGAAGTGGAAGACGGAGCCTCGGAGCAGGGAGTACAAGAGGAAGGCTAGGTGCGAGGCCATACTTGACACAAGCGTCACACTTGACAAAAATGCCTACCGGAGCTAATGAGAAACCGTGCTGCCTGAGTTCAACACTGATGGATGCCTCCCGCCGGGAGACTACGCGCTGACGCTTGCGCAACTGAGCAACTCCATTCTCGTGGTTGGGCCCCGTTCAGGTTCTCCGAATTGGGATCGCAGTTGGCGGGCCGAGCTGGTGAATCGCCTCGAGGTCATGGTCCGCCAACTGTGGCAAGTCGGAATCGTGGAGATCTTCGTTGACGGTTCTTTCGTCGAAGACAAGGACCATCCCAATGACATCGATGGATACTTCGAGTGCGAACTCGATGCGCTCGCCAGCGGTCGCTTGCAGAGTTCGTTGAATCTGCTCGATCCACACAAGGTCTGGACATGGGACCCGGCTTCCCGCCGGCCCTTTCGCGGCTACCCGAAGAAGCAGCTGCCAATGTGGTTTCGGTATCGGATCGAACTCTATCCTCACTTCGGGCAACTCTCGGGGATTCGCGACCAGCACGGGAACGAACTCGAGTTCCCCTCCGCGTTCCGACTCTCCCGGCGAGACGGGCAACTGCGTGGAATCGTCAAGATTGAGAAAGGTGACCCATCATGATCCGCAGCGAGCGCGAGTATCAAGAGATGGTTCGACGGCTCCGAGAGGAGAGAGACCGCCTCACCGCTCACAAGGTCCACCTCCAAGACCTGGGCCTCGTCGACAAAGAGGTGAAACGCGCTCTGGATCCGTTGCGTTCCTTCCAGGAACAGCTGGCCGAGGAGGTTGAGAGCTACGAGCGCCTTAAACGAGGCGAATTCACTGAACTGGCGAACCTACGCGGGCTCGGCCGCTCGCTCATCGCTCTACGTATTGCGCGGGGACTGACTCAACGAGAGCTGGCGGCGCGACTGGACGTGCACGAATCGCAAGTTTCGAGAGACGAGCGCAACGAGTACCACAAGGTCACGGTAAATCGAGCGAGCCGGATTCTCGAAGCACTGGGCGTCAGAATGCGCAGCACCTTCGAGGGGCCGCGTCGTGAACGGAAACCATCAGATTCGACTACGCTGGGGCCCGCCAGCTAGCGATCCCCCCTCAAGAGCAGAACCCATCGGTTCTGTTCTCTAGGTGCTAGCCGACTTGCAAGTCCTTTGGAGCCAACACTTACCTATCAGCTGACACCAAATCCAAGCAGCGATCAGGCTAAACGCAGGCGGAGGGTTGAGACTTCGTTCTGGTCGCTGAGGGACCGAGCGATAGCTCGATGGAGATCCGCACACAGATCCTCCGGCGCCTCCAGCCCCACCGAGATGCGCAGTAATCCATCGGTAATTCCGTGTCGCAAGCGGACTTCGGGATCGACCAGCCGGTGGGTCAACCCGGCCGGATGCTGGATGAGACTGTCCACTGATCCCAAGCTCACCGCCGGGGTCAGCATGCGAACCTCTTTGGCGATCCGAACCGCCACCTCATACCCCCCTTCGACCTCGAATGAAATCAAGCTACCCGGCCCCTTCATTTGGCGGCCGACCAGCCCTTGCGGATCGCCAGCCGCCAAGCCGGGATACAGAACGCTCTTCATCGCAGGATGGTCGGCAAGCCGTGTTGCCAGCAACCGCGCCGTGGCTTGGCCACGTTCGACCCGCACTGGCAGGGTCTGTAGACCCCGGTGCAGCATGTAGCCGGCCTGCGGGTAGAGCACCGCGCCGGTGAGGATCCGCACCTGGCGCAAGCGGCGTGCCCACTCCCCGTTGGTCGCCACCACTCCACCCATGATGTCCCCGTGGCCACCCAAGAACTTGGTGGCGCTGTGCACCACCAGGCTGGCGCCGTGCTCCAAGGGGCGTTGCAGGACCGGGGTGGCGAAGGTGGAGTCGACGAGCACCGGCACCGTGCCCGCTTGCCGCACCGCTTCTTCGATGTCGACCAAGACGAGGGTCGGGTTGGCCGGCGTTTCCAGAACCACCAACGAGGTGTCCGATCGACAGGCCGCCGCGATGCCATCGACCTCGGTGAAGGTGACGTCGAACGACAAGAGCCCGCTGGTGAGCAAATGGTCGGTACCGCCGTAGAGAGGACGCACCGCAACCACGTGGCCACCGTCGGCGCGGGCCGCCAGGAAGCAAGCGGTCAACACCGCCATCCCCGAGCTGAAAGCGACCGCGTCGTCGGCCCCTTCGAGCTGGGCCAGGGCGGTTTCGAAACGGCGCACGGTGGGATTGTTCAGCCGCGAGTAGATGGGATTGATCGCCTCGGCGGCTCCTTCCGCCAGCGCGTCCAGCGATTGGGTGGCCAGCGGCAGGTCGTCGATCGGATAGGTGGTGGAAAGGTCGATCGACGGGACGTGGACTCCCAAGTCGCGCAGATCTTCCCGACCCGCGTGAACCGAAGTGGATTCGAGATTGCCTACGGTTGACTTCATGTTCTCTGACCTCCTACCCTTAGCCTCCAGTACAAACGAATCCTGGTCAATAGAAACCGAAATCTATTCCCCAAAAGGCCGCGATGAGAGAGCTAGACCGAATCGACTGCGAGCTAATCGAACTTTTACAGAATAATGCTCGTCTCTCCAACAAGGAGCTCGCGGCCCGCGTCGGTCTCGCTCCTTCGAGCTGCTTGGAGCGCGTTCGCCGACTGCACGAGGAGGGCGTCATCCGCGCCATCGTCGCCAAGATGGACCCCAAGGCGCTGGGGATCAGCTTGCAAGCGATGATCTCGGTGCGGCTCAAGCAGCACGCGCAACCGCAGGTGGAGGCCTTTCGTCATCATGTTCTCCACATTCCCGAGGTCACCGCCATCTACCACTTGACCGGCGCCAGAGACTTCCTTCTCCACGTCGCGGTGGTCGACGCGGATCACCTTCGAGAGTTGACCATGAACGCCTTCACCACCCGCCCGGAGGTCGCCAGTATCGAAACCTCGCTCCTCTTCGAGGCGATCCACAAGCCGGTGCTTCCCAACTACCGCGCCGCGGGCGGCAGGGAAGAGGTCAAAGAAGGCAGCCGGCGCACAGGCCGAGCCAACTAGTGTCCAAATGGGCCGCAGTCGTCGAGGTAGGCAGGCCGAAGTTCACGTTTATGTTAACCTCCGGTCGTGCGTGAGGTTCACTTCCACCGGACAGCCAGCGGGCACTGCCCGGCCGAGGAGTTCCTCGATTCGCTCTCCAGCAAGCAAGCCCAAAAAGTCGTCTGGGTGCTCCGCCTGGTGGAGGAACTCGAACTAGTTCCTACCCAGTACTTCAAGAAACTCGCCGGCACCGAAGGCCTCTGGGAAGTCAGAGTCCAACACGGCGGGAACACCTTTCGGATGCTTGGCTTCTTTTCACCCTCAAAGGGCCTAGTGCTCACCAGTGGCTTCGCCAAGAAGAGTGAGAAGACCCCACACCACGAAATCGAACTTGCGGCGAAACGACGCCGAGAGTACCTACTGAGGAGAAACCGCGATGAGTGATCTCACCAACTACGCCAAGAGCCGTGCCCTAGACGACCCAGAGTTCGCCGATGGGCTGGAAACAGGGTACAGAGCTTTCAAGGTCGGTGTGCTACTTCGGCGGGCACGCGAGCGGTCTGGCTTGACTCAACAAGAGGTAGCCCAACGGTTGGATACGCAGAAGTCGGCCATCAGTCGGATCGAGAATCGTGCTGGCGACATCCGACTCTCAACTCTAGAGAGATACGCCACGGCGATCGGCTGGAATCTCTCGCTCGAGTTGCGCCCAGGAAAATGAAGGCACTCTGTCGGCGGCTAGGCCCTCCCCGTGACCGCCTGAGGGCGGGATGAATCGCCGCCCCTACAGTGATGATCCCAGGGAGCGGCTCAGCTGAGGCAGCCGGCGCACAGGCCGTAGAGGATGACTTCGTGCGCTTCGGGCTTGAATCCCTTCGGGGCCAGGGCGCGCAGATCCCCGGGGCAGCCATCGACTTCAAAAACCCGATCGCAGGCCCGGCAGTGAAAGTGGTGATGGTGGACCTTGCCGGCTAGTTCGTAGCGACTGGCCTCACCGGGCAGATCCACCGCCCGTAGCCAACCCTCCCCCAGCAAATTGCGCACGTTGCGGTAGACCGTCGCCATCCCCAGGCTGGGCAGCACCGCGCGGGCCGCGGCGAGAATCTCCCGCGGACTGAGCGGCCGGTCGGCCTCGCTCAATGCCTCGCGAATGGCCGAGCGCTGCGCGGTTCTGCGAGGCACGGTCACGGGAAAAATCCGTTCATCGGCCAGAAGCTACCATGCGGCTGACCTTCTAATTCGCCCTGCTAGAGTCCACTTCATGAGCACTATCTTCGACAAGATCCTCGATGGCGAGATCCCCTGCCACAAAGTCCACGAAGACGAGCACGTCCTCGCCTTTCTCGACATCGGCCCACTCGCCGAGGGCCACACCTTGGTGATTCCCAAGGAGCGCAAGGCCCAACTCGACCAGCTGAGCGACGAGTCAGCCGCGGCACTCGGCCGCGTGCTGCCGCGCCTCTGCCGGGCGGTCATGGCGGCGACCGGCGCCAACGCCTACAACGTTCTGCAAAACAACGGTGGCGCGGCCCATCAGGAGGTCCTGCACGTCCACTTCCACATCATCCCCAAGACGGCGACCGGCGGTCTGGGGATCCGCTGGGGCGCCAGTCAACTCGACCCCGCGCGGGCCCAGGAGTTGATCGAAGCGATGCGCGCTCACCTGGCGCGATAGTACCCTTCGCTGGCATGCCGCACGGGGTAAGCTCAGCCCTCTCGAACCGATTGTTGCCCCGGAGGATCTCGCCATGTCGTCACTCTTGCGCCTGCCGTTAGGCTTTCGCTCCTTTCTTCTCGCCGCCACGGCCAGCTGTCTACTGGTGGCCTGCTCCACCCCTTCGCCATCGCCCGACGGAAGCGCGGCGCACGCGGCAGCGCTCGGCACGATGGGCGCGACGGCGGCTGAGCTGCGCGACACGGCGCTCGACAACAATCGGGCCTACGAGTTTCTAGAATCGCTGGTGGTGGAGGTCGGACCGCGGTTCGCCGGCACCGAGGGCGATCGCCGGGCGGTGGTTTGGGCCGAGGCCAAGTTGCGGGAGCTGGGGTTTGACCGGGTCTACACTGAGCCGGTGACGGTTCCCGCCTGGGTGCGCGGTACGGCGGTGGCCGAGATCGTCTCACCCTACCCCCAGCCGATGGTCGCCGCGGCGCTCGGTGGCAGCGTCGCCACCCCCCCGGGCGGCTTGACCGCCGAAGTGGTGCGAGTCACCTCGCTCGATGAGGTCGACAACCTGGCCGAAGAAGAAACCCGCGGCAAGATCGTCTTTATCGACCAACGCATGGAGCGCCATCGCGACGGTTCCGGCTACGGACAGACGGTCCCGATCCGCTCGCTAGGAGCCATCCGCGCCGCCCAGCGCGGAGCGGCCGCGGTGCTCATTCGTTCGGTCGGTACCGATGACGACCGCATCGCCCACACCGGCGCCATGCGCTACAGCGACGAGGTCACCCAGATTCCCGCCGCCGCGCTCTCCAACCCCGACGCCGACACCCTGGCGCTGGCTATCGAACGGGCTGCTGGCACGGACCGGAAGGTCACCGTCCACCTCGAACTCACCACCCGCCGCGACCCCGACCAGCAGTCGGCCAACGTGATCGGCGAGGTGCTCGGCCGTGAGAAGCCGGAGGAGATTGTCCTGCTCGCCTGCCATCTCGACTCCTGGGACCTGGGCCAGGGGGCGGTGGACGACGGCGCCGGTTGCGCCATCGTCACCGAGGCGGCTCGACTGATCGCGCAACTACCCGAACGGCCGCGCCGCACCTTGCGGGTGGTGCTCTTCGCCAACGAGGAGTTCGGCCTCTCGGGCGCTCGCGCCTACGCTGAGACGCACGCCGAGGAGATATCGCTGCACGTCGGGGGCATGGAGGCCGACTTCGGCGCCGGCAGTGTCTGGGCCTTCGAGTCGCGGGTCGATGAGGACCAACTCCCCGCTATCGAAGCGATCGCCGAGTTGCTCGCCCCGCTGGGTATCGAACAGGGTGGCAACGAGTCACGCGGCGGCGCCGACCTGTCGCCGCTGCGCCCGCAAGGGCTGCCGATCTTCGGCCTCTACCAAGACGGCACCACCTACTTCGATGTCCACCACACGATGAACGACACGCTCGCCGCGGTCGACCGCGAAGGACTGACCCAGAACGTCGCCGCCTACGTGACCGTCGCCTATTGTGTCGCCGAGATCGAAGAGCCCTTCCGCGCCCCCGCGAACTGATGCGCGCGGTAGAGATTCGCGGCGCTTTTGGCCTCGACCGGCTGAGGGTTGGCGAACGCCCCGACCCCAAGCCCGGCCCCGGCGAGGTCGTGGTTCGACTGCGCGCGGCTTCGCTCAATTATCGCGACCTGCTGATGGTCCGTGGCCACTACAACCCTCGCCAACCCCTGCCCTTGATCCCCGGCTCAGACGGTGCCGGAGAGGTCCAGGCCATCGGTTCCGGAGTCACCCGAGTGGCCGTCGGCGACCGGGTTTGCCCCATCTTCGCCCAGCGCTGGCTGGGAGGTGAGCCTGATCCTCGGCGACTGCGCTCAACCCTCGGTGGCCCGTTGAATGGCACCTTCGCTGAGCAAATCGTCGTCTCCGAGGAGGGTCTGGTGGCTATCCCTTCCTACTTGAGCGACCTCGAAGCGGCCTGCCTACCGTGCGCCGCCGTAACCGCCTACAACGCTCTGGTCACCGAAGGCGGCTTGACCGCCGGCCAGACCGTCCTGTTGCAAGGCACGGGCGGAGTTTCGATGTTCGCCTTGCAGCTCGCCCAGGCACTGGGCGCGCGGGCCATCGTCACTTCGAGCCAAGACACGAAGCTGGAGCACGCCAGCCAGCTCGGAGCCTGGGCTGTTCTCAACTACGACCAAGAGCCTCAGTGGGGCCAGCGGGTGAAGAAGCTCACCGGGGGGCGCGGTGTCGATCTGGTGGTCGAAGTCGGCGGTGGTGGCACCCTGGCTCAATCGCTCGCGGCGGTTCGCGTCGGGGGCCGCATCGCCATGATCGGCGTCCTTTCCGGGGCCACCTCGGAATTGGCCCTGACCTCCGTCTTGATGCGCCGGGTTCGCCTGCAAGGCATCATGGTCGGGAGCCGCGACTCTTTCGAGGCGCTCAACCGGTTGCTCGAAGTCCACCAGATCCGGCCGGTGATCGATCGGACTTATCCACTCGACGAAGCCCGCGCCGCCTTGGAGTGGATGGCCAGCGGCTCGCACTTCGGCAAGATCGGCCTCACCATCTAGTCTTCCGCGGCTTCCCGCGCCGGAGCATCGAGGTCGGTGATCAGCGCCTCAGAAGGCGGGCGCTCGCTACGCAGACGGGCGGCGACCTTTTCGGCCTGGTGCATCACCCGTAACACATTGCGGCCGGCGATCTTGCCGATGTCTTCGTCGCTGTAGCCGCGGCGCAGCAACTCGGCGAGCAACGCGGGGTAGGTGGAGACATCCTCCAGGCCGTTCGGGGTCGAACCGATACCGTCAAAGTCGGAGCCGATCCCGATGTGGTCGATCCCTGCCTTGGCGCGGATGTGATCGATGTGGTCGGCCACATCTTGGATCGAAACCGATGGTTTGGAGTGCGCCTCTTTCCATTCTTCATAAGCGCTAGCGGCAGGGTCGGGTTGGCCGATCCACAGCTCTTCGAGTCGCTTTTTTTCCGCCTCGGCCGCCGCGTAGTACTGGCGCAACTCTTCTGAAAGGAAGACCGGCACGAAGGTCACCATGACCACCCCACCGTTGTGGGCCACCCGTTCCAACACCTCGTCGGGGACGTTGCGCGAGTGGCCGTTGAGCCCGCGCGCCGAGGAGTGCGAGAAGATCACCGGCGCGGCGGTAATGTCGAGCGCGTCGTTCATGGTTTCGGCCGAGACGTGCGAAAGATCGACCAACATGCCCAGCCGGTTCATTTCGCGCACCACCTCTTCGCCGAAGCGGGTCAAGCCACCGTGCTCCGGCTTGTAGGTCGCCGCGTCGGCCCAATCGGTGCTCTTCCAGTGGGTGAGGGTCATGTAGCGCGCACCCGCCATGAAGGACTGGCGCAGAAGGGCGAGCGAGTTGTTGATCGAGTGGCCGCCTTCGATACCGATCATCGAGGCGATCTTGCCGGCGCCGTGGATGCGTTCCACATCGGCCGCCGTGTAGGCCATCTCGAAGGTCTCGGAATAGCGCTGGGTCAGGCGATGCACCAGGTCGATCTGTTCAAAGAGCACCGACACCGCCGCCGCCCCTTCGAGATCGACCGGCACGAAGACCGACCAAAACTGACCACCGACACCGCCGCTCCTAAGCCGGGAGATGTCGGTGTGCAGCGGCTCTTCGCGAGTTCGGGTGTCGCTGGCGAGGTCAATTCGGTCGAGTTGGTTCGAAACCTGCTCGCGCAGCGCCCACGGGAGGTCATTGTGACCATCGATGAGGGGCACTCGATCCAACAGGCGACGGGCCCGCTGGACGAGATCCTCAGCCGGTGGCTCCTCGCCCGCTTTGACGGACGGCACTCCCAGCCCACAGATTCCCACCACCAGCAGGGCCACTCCCAGCCAACTCGACCTGACTTGTCTCACGAGGATTCCCCCTTGCCGCTCGCCTCCAGCGGCTTGCGCGCCAAGCGGCGGTAGCCCCGGTTCCAGTAAACCAACGGCGACTCGTCGGCGCGGGGGAGGCCGCTCGCCTGAATCTCACCGAGGTAAATCGTGTGGGTACCCGCTTCCAGGCGACTGTGGATGGTGCAGTCCATCCAGGCGACCGCATCCTCGAGAATCGGCGCCCCGGTGACCGCGGTCCCCCATTGGCCCTGGGCAAAGCGATCGTCGTCCTTGACCCAGGCAAAACGGTTGGACAACTCCACCTGATCTTCACCCAGGATGTTGACCGCGAAAACGGTGCCCTCTTCTTCGAGCAGTTGGTGAGCCGAGCTGCGCCGGTCGATAATGACCGCGATCAGCGGCGGCGAAGGGGAGACCGAGGCGAAAGCCGAGACGGTCAAACCATGGGTGCGATCCCCTGCCTTCAGGGTGACCAGAGTTACACCCGCGGGGAAGTGGCGCAGGGCGTCACGGAAGGCTTCAGAATTGATCGACATGAGCTTGTTGTCTCCAGAAGTTCAGTGGGGGCCGTGCATCCGCACGGGACACTAGTCGAGCAATCCATGCTCGCTGAGCCAAGTGTGGTTTAGCTTGGAGAGGTAGCGCTCTCCCGAGTCCGGGAAGAGGGTCACCACGAGCGAGTCCTCTCCAAGATCGGCGGCCACCTGGCGAGCGGCAGCGGCCGCCGAACCGGTGGAGCTGCCACCGAATATCGCCTCCTTGCGAGCCATCTCCATGGTCGCCTTGTAGGCGGTCTTGTCATCGATGATGATGACCTCGTCGATATAGTCGAACCAGACCGAATCGGGCAAGAAATCTTCGCCTAGGCCGTCCACCAGATAGCTATGCAGTTGCTCCGCGGGCGGCAGCTCTCCATGCTCGCTGTAGTGGCCGTAAACGCTTCCCGCCGTATCCACGCCGATGACCCGAATAGCGGGATTTTTCTCCTTGAGGAACTTGGCCGCTCCGCTGATCGTGCCCCCGGTGCCGATGCCCGCTACCCAGTGAGTGAGCCGCCCTTCGGTCTGGCGCCAGATCTCCGGCCCCGTAGTCCGATAGTGCGCTTCCGGGTTGGCTTGGTTGTAGTACTGGTAAGGAAGGTAGGCGCCCTGTTCGTCGCGAATCCGCTCCGCCACCTTGTAGTAGGAGCGAGGGTCTTCCGGGGCCACGTCGCGGGGGCATAGGTGCACCTGCGCCCCGTAGGCTTCAAGAAGAGCTACCTTCTCCCGCGAAATCTTGTCGCTGGCGGTGCAGATCAGTCGGTATCCCTTGAGGATCGCGGCCATCGCCAGCCCGATCCCGGTGTTGCCGGAGGTGGGTTCGACGATCAACCCCCCGGGTTTGAGCAGCCCCGCCTTCTCCCCCGCCTCGATCAACGCCAAACCGATGCGGTCTTTGACGCTCGCACCGGGATTGAACGACTCGATCTTGGCTACCAACGGCGCGCCGCTGGGCGAGAAGCGAGAGATACGAACCAGGGGGGTGTTCCCCAGGGTTGCGAGGATGTCGTCGTAAACTCCTTGCGGAATCTCGACCTTCTTACTCGACAAAGTCATTGACCGTGACACCTCCATGAGCCTGCGTCCGCTGCAAGTTCGCCGAGCATACGGGGAAAACTACCCTGGGCTCAATCCAAGAAGAGTCCAGCACCACGAGCGGGCCGCGCTTCGCTACTCAAAAAAATGGCGAAACCTAGGGTAGACTGCCAGAGCACGCTCCTCTGACTTTGCCTTTAGGTGAAATTTTTTTCCCGGTTTCGCCTCGCGGCGGCACTAAACTAGTGAAACACCTAGCGGTCAGTCAATAGGTGTGCATATGTAAATTTTTTATGCACGCAGGCCTTGAGTACCGGTAAGCCGGGAGCGGCTCTGTGTGT